>CAVJSG010000126.1:0-5894 GCA_963651895.1 Campylobacteraceae bacterium | reverse complement strand
GAGTTGATTTATAAATTTAAAGATTTAAAAAAAATTCATTAAAGTTTCAGTATTTATAGATTTATGTTAAGTTTCATTAGCCAAGCATTTACTTTAAAGCCATAAATTTTTAGACACAAATTAGACAAATTTAGACAAAAATTAGGCGTAAATTAGACACAAAAAGGCGCAAAAAAAGCACGCAAAAAAATTTGGAACGCTTTTTGCTTTATGCCTTTTACTTGCAAGATGCAAGGCGTTTAAGGATAGTAGGTTCTCGCAAAGCGCGAGAAATTCACGATTAGAAAAGGATGTAAGATGAGAAGGTCTCTTATTTCAGTGGCTGGTGCGAACTCACGCGCTGGCAAGGCTCAAATTTCAGTTGCTGGCGATTTGCTCGCTAGCCAAAACTCCGTAAATTTGCAACAAAAGGTAAATAAATCCCAAAGAGGTGCGGCTTTTGCCTTTGATGAAATGGCAAAGGCTAACAGCACGGAAAGTATGGATTGCCACGCTTCGCGCGGTGCGCTCGCTCGCAATGACGGCGTGGAGGGCGTTTTGGTTGCTCGCAATGACGGCTTGCCTTGTCATTCTGAGCCTGCGTTAGTAGGCGAAGAATCCACGAATGGCAAGAAGTCCGTGAATTCACAAATGGATTCTTCGCTGCGTGCTACGCACTCCGCTCAGAATGACAAGTGGGGGGCGAAGTCCGTGAATTTTGGGGCGCAAAGTCTCGCCACAAATACCCTCCCCCAAAGCCGCTGCGCAAGGGAGGTGGCTTTTTCACGCTTTCGCGTGAATTTTGGATTGCCACGCCTTGACTTCGTCAAGTCTCGCAATGACGAATTTGGCGTGAATTTCACTCAAAATTCGCACGAGAATTCGCAAAATTCCGTGAATTTCACTCAAAATTCACAAAAATCTCCCCAAAAACGAGCGCAAAGCACGAAAACCCCCCCCGCAGTCGTTTTAGTGCCTTTGGGCTGAGTGGGGCGGCTTTTAAAGCTCAAAGCACAAATAAATTCACAAAAAACCTTAAAAAAGCCCTTGCGGTGAGTGCAGTCGTAGCCTTTTGCGTGGCTTTATCTAGCGTGAGTGCTAGTGCAGAGATGAAAACCTCCACTAGCATTACTGCTAGCACTACTATAAATGGGACAACTGGGCTAGGCTACAATGTCAGTTCAAGCCCTGGCAACGCATTTTACAAGCACGAACATAATAGAAACGGCATTATCGGCTGGCGCAATCAAGACTCCGTAAATACTTATATTTCTTATGGCGGCACTCATAATCAGCTAGGCACATTGGGTAACTATTTTGGCACACAAAGATGGGGACAAACCACTTATGGCGTTGTTACGAAAAACTCTGCTGGCACGCTTTATGTCATAGAAAACAAAGCGGACGGCTGGGCGACTGACAACTGGACGGCGTTTGGTATCACGGGCGGCACCACTACCGTAACGGGCAGTGTAAATAACATAGTCTTTGCCTCATATAGACACGGACAAGAGGATAGAAATAGGGGGCAGATGAACTCCACAGCCGATAGGCTTTTTGCTGTGAGTAATGGGGCTATACTAAATATAGGACAAAGCAGCGGCAGTGGTGAGCTTCAAATAGGCTTTGGAAACTACGGTTCGCAAGCAGGCGGCGGCGTTTATATAAGGACAAACTACCACCCAAATCGTGGGATTGATAGTTATAATAGTGGCAGTTTTAGCACAGGAACTATGGCGATAGCAAGTGGCAATGGCAAGGTGCAAAGTATGCACTCGTGGAAACAAAATGTCATAGAAGTAACAGGCGGTGGTTCTAGGATAAATTTTTACCAAAATACCCATATCGTTACCACGCTTGATAGCACTATATCTGAGCCTTGGAAAGGCGTGGTAAATTACAGAGACGGCGGCAATGTGTATCTTACAGATGGCGTTAAATATAAGGACTATGATTGGGGTGCTTACTATGCGGAGTCTGGTTCGCGCGCACTTTATGTGGGAAATAGTGCTATCTCAAACATAGCTAATGGCGTTACGGTAAAGACTTATGGCACCATAGAATTTAACACAGCTGGCACATTCACAAACAACGGCACACTTGAAACTATGAAACACGCCACTTGGTCGCAAGGTGGGGGCAATATGATATTTGCAAACACCTATGTTTATAATAACGGCACCATAAAAGTAGGGCGGGATTTGAGTGCAAGCAATATCACGGGCAGTAAGTATTTGCTAAACGCAGGCAAAATAGAAGTCGCTGGAAATGCAAATTTAAATTCCGTTCAATATAGAGGCGGCGGCAGCCTCGCCGTAACAGGTGCTTTGAGTATGTCTAACACTAATGTGTCTCGCTATATGGGTAGCACTAGCGGTGCATTTACCGCAGGAAGTTTGAGTATGTCAGGCTCAACCTTTGACGGCACAGGGGCTAGCCTTGTGGTAACGAATGGCTCCACTTTCAGCGGCAAAAATATCTTTATAGTGGGCGATGGGGCTACTGCGAAGGTAAATTTAGGAACAAATGTTTCAGGGCTGAGTGCGGCGAATCCTTTGTATCTGCAATACACAGGCACAGCGGGCGAGACTAGGGCGTGGGCGGCTGGCGTGGTAGGTGCTGTAAAAAGTAAAACCTACACAAAAAATTCAGTGTTTATCACAACGAAAAATATCGTAAATGCCTTTAACGCAAGCAATGTCCGCATTACCTCTGATGGCACAAACGCCATACCCGCGCAGACTATTTACTACAACACTGCGGGTTTAACGCAAGTGGCGCAGTATCAAATAGACAGGAATTTCAGCTATGGGCAAAGCGTGAGTTATCCTAATGGTAGCGTTACGAATTTGCTTTGGACTGACAGCGGCGGCGGCACCGTAACGCCCACGCCCACACCCACACCTACTCCCACACCTACACCCACACCTACGCCTACTCCCGACACGGGCGGTGGCACGGGCGTGATAGACACGACTTCACAGCAAAGGCAAGAAGCCCCCGCCACTGCAAAGCTACAAGGTATGATAGATGTGCATTTCATACTCGCGCAGTTTGAGCTTATGAACAAATACCAAACGAATTTCAACCCCGATGAATTCATAAACAACGCTAGGGTGAAAAGGCAAACCGTGAAATACAGAGTAGGGCGAAACGCCAAAAACGCGAGAAAAAGAATCATAAAACGCGTGCAAAGAACGCTCGCGCCTTATGATTACAGCATTTGGGCGGACGCGCAATACTCACAAGTGTCCTTTACAAATGGTATCACCTACAAGGGCTTGGCTGAAAATATGAGCGCTTATAGAAACAAAGAACATATCCTAGAAACAAGCTCCATAAACGGCAAAGTGGGCGTGGATTTCATAGGTTCTCAGTTTGACGGCTATATAAGGGGCTACTTTGGCTACAACCTCATCAACGCCGAAAACACCACTTATGGCAACACCTACGATGGCAGCAGCTACGAAGTGGGCGCGCAGATAATGTCAGGGCTGGATTTGCTAGGCATTGAATTTCAAGGCTATGCGGATATAGGCTATGCTTACAACACCATAAAAGTCGAAACAGGCACGAAAGAGTTAAGCACGAGCGAGGACTTGCCCTTTGAACTTGATGTCAATACGCACAACATAAAGGCAGGCTTGGGCGTGGAGAAAAGGTTTAAGCCGTTTAGGTATATGAAAAATTTTGATGTGGGCTTGGGCGTGGATTTGGACTATGTGTTTAGCTTGGGTAAGGAATTTAGGGCGAGTGTGCCTTACCAAAACCTAGCAAACACCCTAGAAATCGGCGGCGAGTATGTAACGCCAAAGCAAAACCATCACTACCTAATCACCGGCGCAAAGGCGTTTGCGGGCTATAACATAAAGCGAAGCAACACCTACTTGTATCTGCAAGGCACTTATGGGTATCAGCTACTTGAACAAGATGAGTATATGAATATCGACCAAATAGGCGGTGCGGGCTTTAAATACAAGGTGCAAAACGCCAAATACCGCAACCATCTAGCCACAGCAGGCGTGGGACTTTCGCAAAAACTAGCGCGAAATTTCAACTTCCACTTGCAAGCGTCTAAGCTTTTCTCAAATAACTACACGAACGACTCTTTCCAAGTGCGAGGGCAGGTGAGTTATAAGTGGTAAATTTGTGCGAGAATTTTTGAGAGGGTTTTTTGAATCAAGTTGAGTAGAGAGTGTCTCTCTAAAAAAGAAAAAAGGGTTGTTTTTTTAAAAAGCAACCCTTTTTTTATGGGCGAAATTTGGGCTTGGGGTTTGTAGGTGTGAATTTTTTTGAGAGTGGATGTCATTGCAAAACTAGGCATTATCAAGCCTCGCAATGACTAAATATCTTTCACAAAATTTCACAACCTCGCCTAAAATTTGAGCAAAAAAGTAACACTCCCTTTGTCAAAAGCTCAAAAATTCGCAAAATTCTTAAATTTTTTAAGGATTTTCGCTAAAATTTGCCCATAAAATGACAAATTTACACACAAGGGAGCGTAAAATGCCACAAAATTCTGTTACACTCACGGACAACCGCAGCGGCGCGAGCTATGATTTTCCCATACTTGATGGCAGTATGGGACCCAGCGTTATCGATGTTTCAAGCCTTTACAAGCAAACGGGGCTTTTTGCCTACGATGAGGGCTACACTTCGACAGCCTCGTGCAAATCAGACATCACCTACATAGACGGCGAGAACGGCATTTTGATGCACAGGGGCTATCCCATCGAGTGGCTAGCGGCGAACAAGCGATTTTTGGATGTCGTGCATTTGCTGCTTTACAAAAGCCTGCCAGACGAGGCACGTTATGAGGAATTCCGCTTTGAGCTTAAAAAACGCTCTTTCATCCACGAGGGTATGCACAAGATTTTTGACGCCTTCCCTGATAATGCGCACCCTATGGCGATTATGCAGGCTGCCGTGAGTTCGCTTTCGGCGTTTTACCCAGACCATTTAAATATGGACATAGAAGCCGAATATATGGAAATGGCGGCTCGCATAGTGGCGAAAATGCCCACCATAGCGGCTACGGCTTATCGCTACAAAAACGGCTTTCCTATGGCTTACCCGAATTTAGACCGCGGCTTTACTGAGAATTTCTTGTATATGCTGCGCACCTACCCCTACGACCACGTGCAGCTGCGCCCCATCGAGATAAAGGCACTTGACACCGTGTTTATGCTGCACATCGACCACGAGCAAAACGCCAGCACATCGACCGTGCGCTCAGTTGGCTCCACTCACGCACACCCTTATGCTTGCATAAGTGCGGGCATAGGCGCGCTGTGGGGGCACGCGCACGGCGGTGCAAACGAGGGCGTCATAAGGATGCTAGAACTCATCGGCACGCCTGATAGGGTGGATGAATTCATCAAAAAAGCCAAAGACAAGGACGACCCGTTCAGGCTGATGGGCTTTGGACACCGCGTTTATAAGAATTTCGACCCGCGCGCAAAGGTGCTAAAAAAGCTGCGAGACGAGCTGATAGACGAAATCGGCATAGACACAAACCTCATCAAAGTCGCCGCAAGAATCGAGGAAATCGCATTAAGCGATGAATACTTCGTCTCTCGCAACCTTTATCCAAATGTGGATTTTCACAGCGGACTGATTTTAAAGGCACTTGGCATACCAAACGAAATGTTCGCCGTGCTTTTTGTCATAGGACGCACGCCGGGCTGGATAGCGCAGTGGATAGAGCTCAAAGAGCAAGAAACCCTTAAAATCACGCGCCCAAGGCAGCTTTATGTGGGGGCTACGAAGCAGGTTTAAATTTAGTTTGCGGCGCAAATTCCGTGAATTTTGGGCGAAAAATTTGCGGAATTCTTCTAAATTTCGCTATTGCGAGACATTAAAAAACACCTTAAATTCCCAAAAAATCCACACCCCCACAAACAAACTCAAAACGA
>CAVJSG010000125.1:2631-5926 GCA_963651895.1 Campylobacteraceae bacterium | reverse complement strand
GTGCCACGCGGTTCTTAAAAACCGCTCGCAATGACACGCGGATTGAATTTTTGTTTAAATTTAGAATTTTTTTACAAAAAAAGCCTAAATTTAAACAAAAATTCACAGAATTTAAACGAAAATTTGATAAATTTACAAAAATGTGCGAAAAGGTAAATCGATGAGCTTTAAGCCCCTTAAAATCGGCAAACACAGCATCAAATACCCCATCATCCAAGGCGGAATGGGGCTTGGCATCAGCTGGGACCGCTTGGCAAGTGCGGTGTCGCTAAACGGCGGGCTGGGCGTGATTTCCTCGGTGGGCACGGGCTACTACGAAAACCGCGCGCACATCAAAAAAGAACTCAACTCGCGCCCCTACGGCAGCGAGAATTTCTACTCCAAAGAGGGCTTGAAAGCCGTTATTTCCAACGCTAGAAAAATCTGCGGCGATTTGGCGCTTGGCTGCAACATACTTTGCGCGAGCAACGACTACGCTAGAATCGCCCGCGATGCCTGCGAGGTGGGCTTTAATGTCATCATCTCAGGCGCGGGGCTGCCCACAAATTTGCCCGAATTCACGCAAGATTTTCCCGAAGTCGCCCTAGTGCCCATAGTTTCATCCGCAAAGGCGCTTAAAATCATCTGCAAACGCTGGCAAACTCGCTACTGCCGCCTGCCTGATGCTGTGGTAGTTGAGGGTCCTAAAAGCGGCGGACATCAGGGCTTTACCTACGAGCAGTGCTTGGACGCGAACTACCAGCTTGAAGCCGTGCTACCCTCAGTCGTGGCGGAGGCGAAAGAGTGGGGGGATTTTCCCGTCATCGCAGCGGGGGGCATTTGGGACAAAAATGACATTCAAACAATGCTAAATTTGGGCGCGAGCGGGGTGCAAATGGGCACGCGCTTCATAGGCACCTTTGAATGCGATGCTAGTGATGAGTTCAAGTCCGTGCTGCTGGGCTGCAAGGAAACCGACATCGAGCTCATCCACTCGCCTGTGGGCTATCCAGCGCGTGGGGTGCGCACAAACCTCCTAAATCTCGTGGATAAACGAATGGGACCCAAGATAAACTGCGTGAGCAACTGCGTTACGCCGTGTGGGCGCGGCAAAGAAGCCAGCAAGGTGGGATACTGCATAGCCGACAGGCTTTTTGATGCTTACTTTGGGCGCAAGGAAACGGGGCTCTTTTTCACAGGGGCGAACGGCTGGCGTTTAGAGCGGCTAATAAGCGTCAAAGAACTTATGGATAAGCTCATCAATGGCGAATAGGCTTAAAATACTCTGTGCCATCGCACTTTGCGTGGGCTTGGCTTTTGCAGCTTATGAGAAAGAGTTGGCGAATTTTGACAAGAATTTCGCAAACTCATCTCAAAAACAAAAATTTCACAACCAAATGCGAAGCCTCTACATACAAAGTGTGGTAAATGACGATGAGGCGGGCAAGAAAGAGCTTTTAAAAAGGCTCATAATCAGCTCAAAAGCCCTAAATTTAGACAGCAAGGCTTATGAGGACGAATTAAACGCCCTAAATTTAAAGGCTCAAAAGGAAAAACCCAAATTTTTTGTTTTAAGCTCAAAAAAGGACGAAAACGCCCTAGTTTTAAGGCTTAGCGATACTTTAAGTGCCAAGGATATCCATAAAACCGAGCTTAAAGAGAGTGGTAACTACCGATATATACTTGATTTCGAGGCTGCTTTGGATGGGGGGCGAAAAGAGTATGAATTTACAGGGGCTAAAATCACCCTAGCCCAGTTTAACCCCCAAACCACGCGCTTGGTGATAAATTCAAAAAACGAGCTTGATTATAAGCTAAATTTTGATAATAAAAATCTAAAAATCACGCTAGATTTACCCACAAAAAACGCCCAAAGCACAGCTAATAAGGCTTCAAACACTGAAAAAAGCCCTGCCAAAAAAGAAACAAACACTAAAAAGCCCACAAATTCAGCTCCCAAAAACTCCGCCAAAAACCCAAGCCCCACAAAAACGGCGCAAGCTAAAAAAAATTCAGCCCAAAGCCCCAAAAAAGAGACTCTCTACATACTCAAACACGCCAAAGATGACGATGGCATAGAGCTTTCACTAAGCGATGAACTCTCAACAAGCCAAATACAGCAGTTTTCGATGAGGGATGGGGGCTTAAATCGCGTGGTGTTGAGCTTTGAGGCGGCGTTAGAGGGCGAGCGCAAAAGCTACACCTTCGGCAACGACACCGTCATCATCACGCAGTATTCGCCAAAGCTCGTGCGTGTGGTGTTTAGCTCGCGCGGCAACTTCAAAGTCAGCAAGGAAAGCGAGGGTAAGAGCCTATTTTTAGGCTTTGAGAGGGAAAAATCCGCTCAAAATGCCAAAAATTCAGCCTCCAAAAAACAAGACACAAAGCAAAGTGCTACAAAAAAGCAGAGTGCAAAATCAAACACCGCCAAAAAGCCTGCCACAAGGCAAAATGAAAAAAGACAAAGCTCACAAAGTGCCGTAAATACGAGAAACAAAACCATAGTCATAGACGCCGGACACGGCGGCAAGGACGGCGGGGCTGTAAATGGCAAGTGGGTTGAAAAGGAAATCGTCCTAGCCGTCTCGCTAAAAGTGGGCGAGGAACTGCGAAAAATGGGCTACCGCGTGCATTATACCCGCACCAAAGACCGCTATATCAACCTCCGCGACCGCACGAAGCTTGCAAACGACAAAAAGGCAAGCCTTTTCGTATCCATCCACGCAAACGCAGCGGTGAATAAAGCCAAAGCAAAGACTATGCAGGGCATCGAAACCTTCTTTTTAAGTCCCGCGCGCAGCGAGCGAAGCAAGGAAGTAGCGGCACTTGAAAACCAAGCGGACTTGGAGGAAGCGAACTACTTTTCGCGCCAAAACTTCTTGCACTCTTTAAGCCGCGAGAAAATCATCGCCTCAAATCGCCTTGCTATCGACATTCAAAAGCACATTTTAAGCTCGGTGCGCCAAAAATACAAGGTTACAGACGGCGGAGTGCGTGAAGCGCCCTTTTGGGTGCTAGTTGGCGCACAAGATATGCCCGCCGTGCTCGTAGAAATCGGTTACATAAGCCATAGCGATGAGGGCAAACGCCTACAAAATAGCGCTTACCAAAGCCTACTTGCCAAAGGCATAGCACAGGGAATTCAAAATTATTTTAGGAATAATGATAACGAGTAGCGGGATTTTTTGGGAATTTGTTGAATTTTTTTTTGAAATTTTTAGGGCTTTTTTGAATTTTTGGGTGAATTTTTAGCCATAAATTTGGGATTTTTGGAAATTTATGTTGAAAATTTTACCTATTCATTGCGACATTTTAC
>CAVJSG010000125.1:0-2621 GCA_963651895.1 Campylobacteraceae bacterium | reverse complement strand
GCGATACAGCCCACACACTGAATTTTTGCGAAAATAGTAAAAAATAATCGCAAAGAAAGGAAAAATAATGAAAATCCAAAGCAAAGACGACTTAAAGGCCTTTGTTGTCAAAATCGAGCAAAAAAGCGGCTACAAAAAGCCCCTAGCTTACGGCATCGCTGTGCTTGATAGGGGGCAGTTAAACGCAGATAAAGTCCTACAAGCTAGCTTTTTAAGCGTGAATTTCAACGAAAACTATGGCACAGCGGCGATTTTGCTAGAAGCATTCTTACAAAGGGGCGTTAAAATCGACTTTTCGCAGAGTGAATTCACGGCGGAGTTCGAGCTAGCGGACATTGAGTTTGCCCTTGAATGCTTTACGCCCTTTTTGAGCGAAAACGGGCATAAAAATGTAGAGATTTTAAGGCTTATGAGAGGGCATTTTGCCCCGCGCAAGTTCGCATTTACCGCACTTTTCGCGGATGAAAAGCCGCGCAGTATCGAGGCGGTGTATCTTAAACTATATTTGCTCTCGCTCAAAAAGGCTGCACTGCGGAGTTTGAACCTTGACGGAGCGTTCGGGGTGCTGCCAAATGTGGCTTGGAGCGATGATGCGCCTATCGAGCTTGAATGGCTGCGTGCGAACGAGGCGGAGCTGAAAATCACGCGCAAATACCCAAAAATCGACTTCGTGGATAAATTTCCGCGCTTTCTAGCGCACATCATCCCCGAGGATAACACGCGCGTGCTCGATGCTGCAAAGGTTCGTATGGGCGCGGTGCTGGCAAGCGGCACAACGATAATGCCCGGCGCGGCTTATGTCAATTTCAACGCCGGCACCACAGGGGCTTGTATGGTTGAGGGGCGCGTGAGTTCCAGCGTGGTCGTGGGTGAGGGCACGGACATAGGCGGCGGAGCGAGCATTTTAGGGGTTTTAAGCGGCACGAGTGGCAACGCCATCAGCGTGGGCAAGGCTTGCTTGCTTGGCGCAAACTCCGTAACGGGCGTGCCTTTGGGGGATAATTGCATCGTGGATGCTGGTATAGCCGTGCTTGAAGGCACTAAATTTGCCATAAATGCCGAGTCAAAGGCAGCTTTGGCGAAGCTCAACCCGCACTTTGCCTTTGACAAGGACATTTACAAGGGCTTGGAGCTGGCGAAGCTCGATGGGCTGCATTTTAGAATGAATTCACAAACGGGGCAGATGATAGTGAGCGCGAACAAAAAGGCGGTGAAACTGAATTCAGCTTTGCATTAAAAAGTGTTGAATTTAGGGTTTCTTATGTGAATTTTTTAGGCGTTTTTTGTGAATTTTGGCGTAAATTTGGGCTAAATTCACAAAAAATATGAATTTTTCACTCGTCAAGCACAAGAATTTAGAAAGTTAGTGTATCATTTAAAAACAAGCTCAAACCGCCATTTTATAGGCTTTTAACAAAGGACAAACTATGCAAAAACTCTATTTAAGCTTTTTTTATGTGGGGTTAAGCCCCTTTGCGCCCGGCACTTGCGGCACTGCGGCGGCTTTGATTCCAGCGTTTTTCGTGCTAAAATACCTCAGTGTCGAGACGCTTTTTTTGCTATCCTTTCTCATTTTTTTAGCCTCTATCAAAGTCATAGACGACTACGAAAAAAGCACGCAAAGCCACGACAGCTCGCTCATCGTCATAGATGAGGTAGCTGGGCTTTTTTTGAGTGCCTCTATCATTGCTTGGGCGAGCAACTCGGCATTTAGCCTCATTCTGGCGTTTTTTCTTTTTCGCTTTTTCGACATTGCAAAGCCCTCAATCATCGGCAGGGTCGATAAAAATGTCAAGGGCGGGCTCGGTGTGATGGGCGATGATATGCTTGCAGGCTTGTTCGCTGGGCTTTTGGGGGCGATTATCTACGGGCTAGGGCTGAAATTTGGGCTTTTGGGCTGGGATATAGGTTTGAAAGAGCTAAATTTAGGCACTTTATCGACTTTGTTTGGCTTTGCAAATTAGCGGCGGTTTTTGCGGACTTTTAAAGGGCATTTCGCAAATTTTGCGCCCAAAAACGCGACTTTGTCGCGTAGTGGATTTGCGCTAGCGCGAGTCGGTGCTTCGCACAGACGCTTCGGCTTGACTTTGTCAAGCTTCGCAATGACAGGTTATTTTCAAAATTTACACCGCGTTCTCAAAAAAAACCCCAAAAAATTTACGCAAATTCTCACAAAAATTCACGCCCCAAAAATTCCAAACGCCCTACTCTCTCAAAAACTCCACAAAAAATTCACGCCCTACTCCCTCAAAAACCCATAATCATAAATTTTCTGCTTGATTTTTTTCTCGGCAAGTTCGCGTAGGGCTGAATTTAAATTAGATAAAAGTTCTTTGTAGTGCGAGTCGGCGGCTTTTTGCGGGGCGTTCATTTTGCCACTTTCATCACGCCCTTGAAAATGCTCTTTTATGTCATAAAGGCTCGCGTTTGCGTTGTAGGGCTTTTGCGGGTCGTTAAAATCCTGCGAGTGGTAGTATTTCCACAGCTCGCGCCCCGCCGCAAAGACTTTTTGCGCCTCAGGGCTGAATTCTAGGGGCTTTGAGGGGATAAACGATGATTTGGGGCTTTTGACATAAAAATCATCGCTTTGAAAGCCTGAATTTGTGGGCGTTTCTTTGGAG
>CAVJSG010000124.1:5147-5931 GCA_963651895.1 Campylobacteraceae bacterium | reverse complement strand
TTCTTGGGGGTTTAATTCTGCGGGATTTTTTGATTTTTTTTGCGGCTTGGAATTTGTGAAATTTTTTGATTTTTTGTGGGCTTTGAAATTTACTGAATTTTCTTGCGAATTAGGGGCAGCGAAGTCGTTTTTAAATTTAGAATTTGCTGAAATTTTTTTAGAATTTACTAAATTTTTATCGCTTTTTATTTTTTCGCTTTTCGTAAGCCCTAAATTTTTCTTTTTCAAAGTCCGCATTTTCAAGCCTTTATCAACTCTTGCAACTTTTCAAACACCGCTGCGCTGTCTTTTTCCACGAGCCAAAGCTCCCAAAGTCCCTCGTCAAAGGCGTTTGAGTCGTATTCTATCGTCACGGAGCCTATGAGCTTGTTTATTTTTAGGCTTTTGACTATGGGTAGGGCTTTTGCCGACTCTAACAGGCTTTCAAGCCTTTGTGCACCGCACTTTGCGAGTAGGGCGATGAGCTGCTCATTTGCCCGCAAACGCACGCGCCCCCTGCTGTGATGGACTATGCCAAAGCACTCGGCAAAGGTTTTTATGTCGTTTTTGCTAAATTTAAGTTTAATCTTGTCCAAGCGAACCTCTAAATTTCCGGCTTTTCCTTAAAACCGGCGAGGAAGTGAAAATGCAAATGAAACACCTCTTGTCCCGCGCCTGCACCGCAGTTTGTAACGAGTTTGTAGCCTGTTTTATCAGCCCCCGTTAGCGTGGCGAGTTCTTGGATGAAGCTCGTCATTTTCGCCATTTGCGCGGGCTCAAAGCTTTGAAAGTCCTTGTAGTAGGC
>CAVJSG010000124.1:1603-5137 GCA_963651895.1 Campylobacteraceae bacterium | reverse complement strand
CTAAATTTCGCCGTTCAATACTTTATTTTGGAAAAGAACCATAAATTTTTTCGCAAATTATAGCCCATTTTTACAAATTTTAGGTAAAATGCGACTTTATTTTTTTACGAAAAGGGATATTTTGCAAGAGATTATCGACAAAGTCAAAGCCTGTGCGAGCTTGGATGAGCTTGAAAAACTCCGTATAAGCGTGCTTGGCAAAAAGGGCAGCCTAACTTCGCAGTTTGCAAAGCTCAAAGATATGGGGGAGGCTGAGAAAAAAACCTTCGCCGCGCAGCTAAACAAGGACAAAGACGCCTTTAATACAGCTTATGAAGCCCGCCACAGCGAGCTTGGCACGCTTTTTTTAGACGAGGATATGCGTAAAAACGCGCTAAATTTCAGCTATTTTGACGAAAACGCCGCTGTGGGCGCATTTCACCCCATAAATTCAACTATGGATAAAATCATCGACTACTTCGTCAGCCTAAATTTCAGCATAGAAAAGGGACCGCTAATCGAGGATGATTTTCACAATTTCGAGGCGTTAAATTTGCCCAAATCCCACCCCGCGCGCGATATGCAAGACACCTTTTATTTCGCGGATGGCAGCTTGCTGCGCACGCAAACCTCGCCCGTGCAAATTCGCACTATGCTCGCCCAAAAGCCGCCCATTCGTATGATAGCCCCAGGCGCGGTTTTTCGCCGCGACTTTGACATCACGCACACGCCTATGTTTCATCAAGTCGAAGGGCTTGTTGTCGAAAGTGGCAACGGCGTGAGCTTTGCGAACCTTAAAAGCGTGCTGACGGAGTTTTTGCTATACTTTTTCGGCGATGTCAAGGTGCGATTTCGCCCGAGTTTCTTTCCTTTCACGGAGCCATCAGCGGAAGTTGATATTTCTTGCGTTTTTTGCAAAGGTTCAGGTTGTCGCGTTTGCAAGCACACGGGCTGGCTTGAAGTGCTAGGCTGTGGGGTTACAGACCCAAATGTGTATGAATTTGTGGGCTACAAAAATGTCAGTGGCTATGCCTTTGGGCTTGGGGTTGAGCGTTTTGCAATGCTACTTCATCAAATACCCGACTTGCGCTCGCTCTTTGAGGGCGATTTAAGACTTTTGGAGCAGTTTAAATGATATTTACACGGACTTGGTTAAGCGAATTCATCGATTTAAAGGGCATTAGTTTAGAGCAGCTTACCGCAAAGCTCAATGAAATCGGCATTGAAGTGGATAACGCCTACCCTTTAAGAGTGCCGGACAAAGTCGTAGTAGGCTTTGTCAAGGAAAAAAGCAAGGTAGAAAACGCCGATAAATTAAACCTTTGCAAAGTGGATGTGGGCGCAAAAGAGCCTCTGCAAATAGTTTGCGGCGCTAAAAATGTCGCTGCGGGACAGTTTGTCGCGGTTGCACTCGTGGGTGCGCGCTTTCCAAACGGCGTGGAGATTAAAAAAGCAAAACTGCGCGGCGTGGATAGCGAGGGTATGATTTGCTCGGCAAGCGAGCTTGGTTTCCCTGCTGTGAATGAGGGCATAATGCCGCTTGATGAGAGCGTGGGTGAACTAAAAGTCGGCAAGCCCCTAAACGACTATCCCATTTTTAACGATGAAGTCCTAGAAGTCGAACTTACGCCAAATCGCGGCGACTGCCTGAGTGTGTATGGCATAGCCCGCGAGCTTTCGGCAGGTTTTGATAAGGATTTAAAAAAGCAAAAAAGCTACAAGGAATCAAAGGAAAACCCCGCTGTGGGCAGGCTTTTGCGCTTGGTAGCGGACAAGAATTTAAACAGCGCCTTTGATTACCGCCTCATCGAGTATAGCGCGGATGGCGTGGGTGCGCCGCTAGAAATCCTGCTGCGCCTCGCTCTCATCGGCAAATTAGAGGGCTGTAAAATCACAAATTTACTAAACCACGCCACTCACAGCACGGGCGTGCTTTTTAATGCCTATGATTTAAGCACCTTGTCGCACGAAAGCGATGAGGAAGTCCTACACATAAGGCGTGGCAAGGCGGGCGAGAGTAAAATTTACCACGAAAACGAGCTTTTAAGCGTCAGCGGAATTTACCAAGAAAAAGTCGCGCAAATCAACGAAAAATCCAAAATCATCATCATCGAGGCGAATTTCACCGAACCCGCCGTCATCGCGGAGGCGAAAAACGCCTACAAAAAACAGGACGAGGACACTATTTACCGCAGTTTCAGGGGCAGCGAGCCTCAGCTAAATTTAGGCGTGCAGTATTTGCTTAACGATATGGCGGGGCTTTCGTGCATTAAAATCTTTTCTAGCTATCAACAAGTAGGGGCTAGCAAAAAGCAACCCGACATAAAGCTCGACACAAACGAGCTTTCACGCCACATAGGCACGCAAATTGACGCAAACGCCGCAGCCGCCATACTCAAACGGCTTGGATTTAGCATAAACAGCGTGGATAAGAACCTTTTCTCAGTCAAAGCCCCCATCTACCGCAACGACATCGCAAATTTCGCGGATTTGAGCGAGGAAATCCTGCGCATAGTGGGCATCGACAATGTCCCCGCCAAGCCACTGAGCCTGACAGAACGCACGCGGCTAAACGAGTGCTATTACGAGTATCGCGACCTGCGCGACTTGCGCCATAGGGCAGTGGCTAGTGGGTATTTTGAGAGCGTGCATTATGTGCTTGACAGCGCGGATGAGCAGGCAAAACTTGGCTTTAAAACCCCTAAAATTCAGCTTTTAAACCCCATAAGCAGCGAGCTAAACGCGCTGAGAGCGACACTCGTAAATCACCTGCTAAACGCCGTTAGCTTTAACACTAAAAATTCCAAGAAAATCATCAAGCTTTTCACAAGTGGCGCGGTGTTTGACGAGGGTGCTACTCAAAAAGAAAAAATCGCCTTTGTTTTCAGCGGCTTTAAGGACGAGCCAAAAATCTCAAACAAAGCAAAGCCTGAATTCGTGGGCTTTTACGAGTTTTTGCTAGAAATGAAAAACATCATCGGCGAATTCACGCTCGCACGCTCGCACTATGGCTTTTTAAGCCCCTACGAGCAGGCTTTTGTGATGAAAGATGGGCGCGAGATAGGCTTCGCCGGACGCGTGCATTTGGGCATCGAGCGCACAAAGGACTTGCAAAAAACCTATATCTGCGAGCTTGACTTAGCTCCGCTTCGCTCAAAGCCCCGAGTAGCCAAGCCTTACTCGAAATTTCCGCTAGTCAGCCGCGATTTAAGCGTCATCGTGCCAAAGAATTTTGATTATGAAAAAATCAAAACCGCCATCAACGCCCTAAAAATAGGCATTTTAAAGGGCTTTCGCGTGGTTGATTTATACACAGACTCATCGCTAAATGACGAATTCAGCCTAACCATAAATTTCGTTTTCCAAGATGAGCAAAAAACCCTCGAAGAAGCCCAAGTCGCCGAGCAAATGGAGCTGATAATTAGGACTTTGGGCGAGAATTTAGGGCTGAATTTGAGGTAGTGAATTTTTGGCGAATTTTTGTGTGAATTTGCCAAAAAATTCACGCAATTTGTGAATTTTTGCTTTGATTCCGTCATTGCGAGCGGATTTGAA
>CAVJSG010000124.1:0-1593 GCA_963651895.1 Campylobacteraceae bacterium | reverse complement strand
CAAGAAATTCACAAAGTTGCGTGAATTTCTTTGAAATTTTTGGCTAAAATTCGCCCAAAAAGCAAAAATCAAAGGCGAAATTCAAAATGAAAATCCACCCCCTGAAAAACGGCTTCACCGCAAAGCTCGATAAAATCGCGGCTGATAAGAGCATAAGCCACCGCTTTGGCGTGTTTTCAATGCTTTGCGCGGATGAATGCAGCGCAGACAATTATCTGCTCGCAGAGGACACCCTAAACACCCTTGAAATCGCCCGAAATTTAGGCGCTTTCGTGCAGCGAAAAGGCGATAAAGTGCGCATTAAAGCCCCGCAGAAAATCCAAAGCCCAAACAAAGTGCTTGATTGTGGTAACTCAGGCACGACTATGAGGCTTTTTATGGGCTTTTTAGCAGGCGTGGAGGGCTTTTTCGTGTTAAGTGGGGACAAATACCTTAACGAACGCCCTATGAAACGCATCGCCGAGCCATTGTGTGGGCTTGGGGCGCGTATTTATGGGCGTTTGAATGCTAGCAAAGCACCGCTATGTATCGAGGGACAGGGGCTTGCGAGTTTCAACTTTGAGAGCAAAATCGCCTCCGCGCAGGTGAAAACGGCGATGATTTTGGCGGGCTTTCGTGCGAACGGCGTTTCGCGTTTTAGCGAGCCATCTCTCAGCCGCAACCACAGCGAAAATATGCTCCTGTCGATGAATGCGCCACTTCGCGTTAGCGCAGATAGGCTTAAAATCGCTATTTCGCCGCTCACAAAGCCTTTAAAACCCCTTAAAATCACCATTCCAAACGACCCGTCCTCGGCGTTTTATTTCGCTGTGGCGGCGGCGATTTTGCCAAATTCGCGCGTGATTTTGCAAAATGTCCTGCTCAACCCCACACGCATCGAGGCTTACCGCGTGCTTGAAAAAATGGGCGCGCGCATAAAATTCACGCCCACAAGCAACGACTTTGAGGCTGTGGGCGAAATTTGCGTTGAAAGCTCGAATTTAAGGGCTGTGAGCGTGAGTGAAAATATCTCGTGGCTCATAGACGAGGCGCCAGCGCTCGCCATCGCCTTTGCCTGTGCGCGCGGGGTGTCGCGGCTCACAAACGCCCGCGAGCTGCGTGTCAAGGAAAGCGACCGCATCGCTGCTGTGGTGGGCAGTCTGCAAAAATGCGGCATTGCGGCGCGGGAGTTAGAGGACGGCTTTGAAATCGAGGGGGGCTTTGAGGGCGGCTTAAATTCTAGTGCGGCGAATTCTAATTTATCAAATTCTAGTGTTGCGAAAAATGCCAAAAATTCAGCAAATTTAGCGAAAAATTCGCCCAAAATGCCCGCTACAAAGGCTATAAATTCAGTGCAAACGCCCAAAATAGAGAGCTTTGGCGACCACCGCATTGCGATGAGCTTCGCTATTTTGGGACTTAAATGCGGCGTAGAGATTGACGAGTGCGAGTGCATAAACACTTCCTTTCCAAATTTTCTTTCTATACTCGAAAATTTGGGTGCAAAAATTGAAAGATGAATTTTGCTTGAAAATTTTGAATTTTAGGGGCAAATTTTGCAAATTTCGCAATCATTTTGTGTTAAAATTCACGCTATGAGTATGAAAGACACGA
>CAVJSG010000123.1:0-6021 GCA_963651895.1 Campylobacteraceae bacterium | reverse complement strand
TGCGAGTGCGAGGCTGGGCGAGCTGCTTGAAAGTGCCTTAAATCCTAGCTTTGCACCAGTCATCTCAAATGTGAGTGCCAAGCCTTACACGCAAAAAAATGAGGCTTTAAATTTGCTTAAAGAACAACTCATCAAGCCTGTTTTGTATAAACAAAGCATTAAAAATGTGCAAAATAGCGTGGATTGTTTTGTCGAATTTGGTGCGAGCGTGCTAACAGGGCTGAATAAAAAAATCACGCAAAAACCAAGCTATGCCATAAGCACTTTAAACGAGGCGAAAGAGTTTATAAAACTGATGAGAGAATAAATTCTTTTTGTGAAATTTTTGGGGTTTGGGTTGAATTTGCTGTGAATTTTTAGCAAAATTTACAAAATTTTGTGAATTCTCAGCCAAATTTTGCTAAAAATTCACAAAAAATTCGTAGAATTTTCACAAAAAATCACGCCCAAATCAAATTCTCGCGTGAATTTTTCTCTGCGTTAGAAAATTTTAGAAAGGAAAAACTATGCAAATCCCTAGTTTTCAAGTCTTTATGCTACCCATTTTGCAGGCGTTTAAGGACGGCAAGGAACGCTCACTCAAAGAGATTATGGGCTTTTTGATAAGGCAGTTTAACTTTGATGAAAGTACGCTCAAACAAACTATTCCAAGCGGCAGGCAGACGATTTTTTACAACCGCGCTTACTGGGCGCAAAAATACCTCAAAGAAGCTGGGCTGATAGCACTTTGCGGCAAGAATTTGCAAATCACAAAACGCGGCAAAGAAGTTTTAGCCCAAAATCCGCCCACAATCGACATAAAATTTTTAAGGCAATTTGATGAATTTAATGCCTTTCAGCGAGGCGGCAGAGGCGAAACGCACGAAAATTTAAAAAATCAAAGCGGCGCAAACTCCCAAAATTTAGGCACGACAGAAAATTTAGACAGCCTAGAATTCACGCAAACCCCCGAGGAACAAATGGGAAATGCCTACGAAAAAATACAAAACAAACTTGTGGGCGAGATTTTAAGCAAGATAAACGCCCTTGAAACAAAGGCTAAATTCTTTGAAAAACTCGTGGTTGAGCTGCTCGTAAAAATGGGCTACGGCGGCTCGCAAAGGGACATCAGCGAGGCTTTGAGCAAGGGTATGGCTGAGGTTACGGGCAAAAGCGGGGACGGCGGGATTGACGGCATCATCAAAGAGGACAAGCTGGGGCTCGATGTCATCTACATCCAAGCCAAGTGCTACGAGCGTGGGAGCGTTCAGCGTGGCGAAATCCAAGCCTTTGCGGGCGCACTGGATGGCAAGGGCGCGAAAAAGGGCGTTTTCATCACGACTTCTGATTTTTCAAGTGGGGCGCGAAAATTTAGCGAGGACATTCAGTCATCGGGCAAGAAAATTATTTTGATTGACGGCAAAACCCTTGCCGGACTGATGATAGAGCACGATTTGGGCGTGAAATTAGAGTATAAATACGAGCTGAAAAAACTCGATAGCGACTATTTTGAGGAGGATTTTGAGTAAGGTCGGTTTTGAAATGGATTGTAAAGGGTGGGGGACAAGGACCCCCTATAAAGTGGCGTGATTATAACGCGAAATTTATTTAATGTCAAGGGTTGTGAAGTAAAATTCTGTGAATTTTTGTGAAAATTCACAAAGTTTTTTTCAAAAAAGCATTGAGCGACAGAAATTTAGTAAAATCAAAGCGCAAAATGAAGCGAAACGCTTTGTCCCGCGTGAAAAGATTTGCGCAAGCAAATCAAGTTTCGTGCGTGGGCAACCGCGCCCCGCAAATTTGGAGCTTTGATTTTGCTTTTAAATTTGTCTAAATTTCAATGCTTTTGGAAAAGAGCTAAAAAATTTACAAAAAGGAAAGAAAAAATGAAAATAGGAATTCTAGGGGCGATGCCTGAGGAAATCACGCCGCTGCTTGAAATGCTGGGGGCTTACGAGGAAGTGAGCTACGCCAAAAATAGCTACTACCTCGCAAAATGCGGCAAACACGAGCTTGTGCTGGCTTACTCGAAAATCGGCAAGGTAAATTCCACGCTTTCAGCTGCGCTGATGATAGAAAAATTCGGTGCGCAGGTGTTGCTATTTACAGGCGTGGCGGGGGCGCTCAAAAGCCTTAAAATAGGGGATTTGCTCGTTGCCACGAAGCTTTGTCAGTGGGATTTGGACATCACTGCCTTTGGGCATCCGCTGGGTTTTGTGCCCGGAAATGAGGTGTTTGTCAAAACTGATGACAAACTAAACGCCCTTGCCGCAAGGGTTGCGGACGAACTAAAAGTCAAAATCTCCCAAGGAACCATAGCCACAGGCGATGAATTTATCTGTGATGAAGCAAAAAAGGGCAAGTTAGTGCAAATTTTTGACGCGGATGCCTGCGAAATGGAGGGTGCGAGTGTGGCGCAGGTGTGCGATGCGTTAGAAATTCCTTGCTTCGTGCTGCGTGCTATGAGCGATGAGGCGGGCGAAAAGGCTGAATTTGACTTTGATGAATTCGTGGTGAAGTCCGCGAAAATTTCAGCCGAATTTGTGCTGAAAATGTGTGAAAAACTATGATAAATTTAAGCAAAAGGCTCATCCGCCAAGTCGCGCAGGCAAACGCGCGTTTTTCGCTCATTGAGGGCGGCGACAGAGTGCTGCTGGGGCTTAGCGGAGGCAAGGACTCGCTGGCACTTGCTCACCTTTTAAAGCGAATGCAAGCGCACGCGCCCTTTAAATTCACGCTCAAAGCGGCGACTTTAAGCTACGGGATGGGCGAGGACTACTCGCAGCTGCACGCGCACTGCGCCGCGCACGGCATCGAGCACGAGGTCATCGCCTCGAACATTTACGAAATCTCAGGCGACACCATCCGCGCAAATTCAAGCTTTTGCAGCTATTTTTCGCGTATGAGGCGCGGCGCCCTTTACACCTACGCGCTTGAAAATGGCTACAACAAGCTCGCCATCGCCCACCACCTAGACGATGCGGCGGAAAGTTTTATGATGAACTTCATCTACAACGGCGCCCTGCGCACGCTCGCGCCCATCTACACGAGCAAGCGCGGGGTTACCGTGATACGCCCGCTCATTTTCGTTCGCGAGAGGCAACTGCGCGAAAACGCCCTTGCAAACGAGCTTCAGGTCATAGGAAACGAGTTTTGCCCGGGTTTGAAATTAAGCGAAAAAAATGTGAAATTCCCCCACGCAAGAGAGGAAGCAAAAGCCCTTCTCGCAGGGCTTGAAAAGGACAACCCAAAGCTTTTTACAAGCCTAAAAAAGGCGTTTGAGAATATCCATAAAAATAGTTTTTGGGAGTGAATTTTAGCTTAAATTTGGTTTAATTTTGGCGTGGGTTTTTGTGGATTTTTATAAATTTTGAGATTTTGGCGTGGATTGAATTTGGTAGAAAATTTAAAAATTTCTTGCCTTAATTTATGTGTAAATTTGTAAATTTTTCGCCTAAAATTCACGGAATTTTAGGCTGCTACCGCTATCAAACATTTTAATTTTAGTTAATAATTCTCTCCGCAAATGACACCTTATTGCGGCTAAATTTCAAATTCAAACCCGCTCAAAGCCCCATTTTACCATCTATTTAAATTTCGATACTGCTTTATTTCGATGACAGAGCCGTTGTCATCGAGCACCGGATAACGCGGGTCGCCCTTGTTGCCGCACGCCGCAAAAGCACACATCAAAATGATACAAAAAAACGCTAAAATCGCGCTATGAAAAAGCTTAAAAAACCGCCTGCCATCATCGCCGAACTTATGGGAAATACGCACTTTCGCCCCCTTAAAAAGATGTTTTTTGCTAGGGATTTTTTGCGCACGATGAACCCCGCCCACCAAGCGCTCATCTCAAAAATCCTTATCAAAAAAGACACGCTTATGATACTCACCAAACACGCGCTTGGCTACCAAGAACTCAACCACGATGATACCAAAAAAAGTATAAAAATTCTCATAAAAATTTACGCAAAGGCGCACCCTTTTAGCGAATTTTCGCAGATAAAAACGCTTAAAATCTTTACGGATAGGCACTTTGCGCCGCCTTTGAAAAAAGTGAAAAAAAAGCAAAAAAGCTATTTTTTGGAGCTTTCAAAGGGCGAGTTTAAAAACCCTTTCAAAAGCCCTATTTTACACGAAAAATTTGAAAAAATCCGCCAAGCGATAAAAAATGCCAAGTAAAAACGCTGAAAATTTGGGCTCAAAGGCTAGAAATTTAGGGGATAGCGAGGGTTTGGGCGAAAAAAATTTGCCCGAAAATTCAAACGAAATTCCCGCAAATTTAAGCCCAAATTTCCCCCCAAGCCTTTTACGCGAACTTCAAACCCTGCCCGACAAGCCCGGCGTTTATCAGTATTTTAGCCCCGCAAACCGCCTACTTTATGTGGGTAAGGCGAAAAATTTACGCCACAGAGTGCGTAGCTACTTCACTTTCACGCCAAAACTCGCCCCAAACCCCCGCGTGTCCTTACGCATAGCCAAGATGCTCACCGAGTGCTCGCACTTGGAGTTCATCACAACCCACTCCGAAGCCGATGCGCTCATACTTGAAAACTCATTCATCAAGCAGCTGCGCCCAAAATACAACATTTTGCTGCGAGATGACAAGACCTACCCCTACATTTATGTGGATTTAAGCGAAGCGTATCCTCGCTTTGAGCTTACGCGCAGGCTCATCAAACGCCCTAAAATTCGCTATTTTGGACCATTTTTTAAGGGCGCGAAAGAGCTTTTAAGCGCGCTTTACTTGAATTTTAAGCTCAAACAAAAAAAATCCTGCAAGAAAGCGTGCATTTTCGCGCAGATAAATCGCTGTGAAGCCCCGTGCGAGCGCAAAATCAGTGAGGAAAACTACGCGCAAATAGTGGCAAAAGCGATAAATGCGCTGCTAAATCCTCAGCTTTTGCTTGCAAATTTGGAGCGCAAAATGCACCTTTACGCACAAAGCGAAAACTACGAGGAAGCAGCGGCGATGAGGGACGCAGTGGCGACTATTAGGGAGCTGCAAGTGAAAATTCAAATCGACATCGCCAAATTAGAGGACTTCAATGTCTTTGCCCTAGCCTGCGAGCACGGCACACTCGCACTCGTGCGCTTTGTCGTGCAAAATGGCAAAATCATCAGCGCGCACCATAAAATTCACGCGCTCAAAGGGGAGCTGGACAAAAACGAGGGCTACAAACAGGCGATTTTAGGGGCTTTTGGCGCGGATGAGCCAGCTGCAAGTGCGCAAATTTATGTGCTGGATGACTTTGAGGACAGGGGCTTGGTGGAGCAGCTTTTAAGTGCGCGTTTTGGGAAAAAATTTGCCATCAAAGTGGCGAAAATAGGCGAGAAGCGGCGCATTTGCGAGCTAGCCCACACGAATGCGATGCAGCACATAAACAATCAAGCAAAGAGCGATAAATTCGAGCTTTTGCGCGAAATTCAGGGCTTTTTTGAGCTAGAAAATTTGCCCCAAAGCATTGAAATTTTTGACAACTCGCATTTGCAAGGCAGCGCAAATGTCGGTGCTATGGTAGCTTGCAAGGATGGCGAGTTTGACAAAGCCTCATACCGCCGCTATCATCTGCATTTTGCAAATGAAATCGAGCAAATGAAAGAGCTGCTGGCTCGGCGTGCAAAGGACTTTGAGAGGCTCGCAGCGCCTGATTTGTGGCTTATAGATGGGGGCGAGGTGCTTTTAAGGCTTGCGGCGCAGGTGATTGAAAGCAGTGGGGCAAATGTGGATGTGCTAGCCATTGCCAAGGAAAAGCGAGACGCCAAGGCTTACAGGGCAAAGGGCGGTGCAAAGGACTTGCTGCACTCGCTTAAAGGCAGCTTTGCGCTCTCAACTAGCGATAAAAAGCTGCTTTTCTTGCAAAAACTGCGCGATGAAGCCCACCGCTTCGCTATCAGCTTTCATCAAAGCACGAAAAGAAGGGCGGATTTGCAAAGCTCGCGCCTTAAAAATTTAGGGCTAAGCGAGGGGCAAATTTCCAAGCTTTTAAGCTATTTTGGCAGCTTTGAAAATATCTACAAAGCCGACTTTGATGAGCT
>CAVJSG010000122.1:3698-6024 GCA_963651895.1 Campylobacteraceae bacterium | reverse complement strand
CCTCAATGGATATATGTTTCATTTTGTTGTCCCTAGTTTTTTTATTTTAAAAAATAGCCATAAATTAAAAAGTCTAGTTTGCCATCCTTGTCCTTTCCTCAGCCTTTTTGCCCCTTGTGAAAAAGTCTTGCACCTCTAAATATCCACTAACCCTTCTTATCCTTACTATCTCACTACTTCCGCACTCCACACAGTCATCAAAGGTCCCACTCGCACCGCACTTTGTACACACATCCTTTGGATAATTAAAACCCAAATAATGCACCCCAGCCTTAACCGCTATGCAAAGTAAATCATAAAGCCCCAAAGTATTATTTAGCGGTGCTTCGCCAAGTTCTAAATAAGATATGCACCCACCATTGCAAAAGCCGTGAAATGCGCCTTCAAGCTCTAATTTCTCGTGCTTTGCTAGCTTGCTATCTACATTTATGTGAAAGGAATTTGTGTAAAAATCCTTAGAAAAAATATCCACAGCAGGCTTATATAGTTTTTTATCAAACTCTATAAAACGCCCACTAATTAGCTCGCCGCTCGTGGCAAGTAGCGAGAAATTCATATTGTGCGCTTTTTTTAACTCATCACAATATGCCCTCATAAATTTCACAAAATCCACAGCCATAGCGTGAATTTTCGCATCCTCATAATACCTTTGCAAACTAAGCACCCCAAGGCTTCGCTTAGTCCTATAAAGCCAAGCGATAAAGTGCCGTGCTTAAAAACCTCGTCTAAATTTTCGCCAAAATCCTCGCACCACAAATGATACGCCGCGTTTGTAGGAAAGTCAGCGGCGGATTTTTCGCACAATTTTTTATATCTGTGTAGCAAAATTTCTTTTGTTATGGCGGTTAGTTCGCGCCATTTTTCGCGAAAAATTTGTATTTTTTGGGCTAATGATAAATTCCTACACTCTTTGTCGATTTCAAGTGCTATCCTAGGTAAATTTATGGAGATATTTGCGATATTTCCCCTGCCTATGCCACTTTTTTTGCCGTGTAAATCATCCACTATCCTACTTCGGCATCCTACAACTGAAAGCAAATTTGGGTCAGTGTCCTTGTCCATAGGGCAGTCGCAAAGCAAATATGTGGGTATCATCTTTTTTGCGTTGCATTCTAGGGCTTTTAAGAGTAGATTGCAGTTTGTGTCGCTAGGCTTTGCATTTACGCCGCTATGCACCTTAAATACGATATTTGGCTTGTATATATGTTCGCCCGCGAGTTCAAATTGATTTATCAGCTCATAGGCGATAAAACGCGCACACTCGCTGCTTGCAAGCCCTATGTTAAAGCTAATGTAATAACTAGTCTGCCCCATCCTAGTGTGCGTGTCATTGCACCACAAAATAAGCTCAGCCAAGCAGTCTTTTAGTAAATTTTTATGGGATTTATACTCGATTTTAAGCTCTTGCAAAATCTCGGCTAGTTCGTTGTCAAAATTTGCAAAAGCCATTCCGCCTGATTGCTCGTTGCCAAGGTTTGTGAGCAAGTCTTTAAAGAAATCAAAAAGCCTTAAAATCTTTCTTTGCTCACTATAATTCCCCCCCCCCCCCCTGAAACTCATCATAAGGGAATTTAGCAAGTAAATCAAGCGTCAAGCAGTTGTAGGTCAAATCATAAGCGTCCAAATCGTGTATGTGAATGCTGCCGCTTTTGTGCAAAGCAGCCCATTCGCTGGGTAGGCTGGCTAAAACTGCTTGTTTTTGCGCCCTTTCGCCGACATTATGCACGAAACCCACATAGCTTGCGCGGTTTGCAGCGTTTTCGTTGTTTAGCTGTTTGTTTGGTAACATTTTTCGCATTCTTAAAAATTAGTCGCCGCACTATTTTTTAGGCTTTCAAAAATTTGATTTTTCGAGCCTACATAGGGCGTGGTGCTGGTTTTTAGGCTTTTTATGAATTGCCCTGTTTTTAGATAGTTTAATTTTTGTAAAATTTCGCTTGGAATTTCGTCCTTGCTATGCCCTGTGTATATGGCTAAATCGAAACCTTTGGCGTGCAATTTGTCCACAAAATAAATCAACTCATTTACTTGCAGAAGTGGTTCGCCGCCCGATATAGTAAGCCTTTTGTTTATCATCTTGCTTTCTAGCTCGCTCACTAGCTCGTCTATGTCCCTTTCTATGCCCTCGTTTAATTCCCACAAAGCTTGATTTTGACAGCCCTCGCAGCACAAATCGCAACCTTGCAAAAACACCACACTCCTAAGCCCGGGACCATCTACTAGGGAGTTGTTGTAAAGTATGGAATTTATGCGTATTTTCATAATGCTTGCCTTGCCGCAAATTTTGGCAAGATTATATCAAAAAAAAAAAAAAAAAAAAAAAAAA
>CAVJSG010000122.1:0-3688 GCA_963651895.1 Campylobacteraceae bacterium | reverse complement strand
AATTTTAATAAAATTCGCAAATTTTGCCAAAAATCCCCTAAATTTCAACCCCAAAAACCCCAAAAAATTTCCCAAAACCCCCAAATTTCTCAAAAAATTTAAAACTCTATCGTCCTCTCAAAGTCTCCAAGTTCCCTCATCGGCGTGGTGTTGTTCGTGTCGATAAAGCCTTGCAGCTCGCTCTCATACTCGCTCATAAACCGCGCAAAGTCCTCTTTTTCCTTGCCTTTAAGGGCGGCTTTGGTGATTTTTATCATAGAGGATGGGTTTATGGCTTTGTTGTTAAGATAAAGCCCAAAATGCAGGTGCGGACCCGTGCTAAGCCCTGTGTTGCCGACATAGGCGATGACTTGCCCTTGCGCAACTTTCTGCCCTTTTTTGATTTTCGCAAAGCGGCTTAAATGCGCGTAAAGCGTGCTGTAACCGCTGCCGTGGCGCACTTGCACGGTTTTGCCATAGCCCGTTTTGTTGCCCACAAAGCTCACCACGCCCGCGCCCGAACTTCGCACAGGCGTGCCCACAGGCGCAGCGTAATCCACCCCCAAATGCGCGCGGTATTTTTTGAGTATGGGGTGATAGCGCGCGCGCGTGAATGGCGAGCTGATACGCGTGAATTTCACGGGTGCGGCGAGGAAAAAGCTCTCCATTTCCTTGCCGTTTTTGTCGAAAAAGCTGTCCTTGTATGCAAAAACCTTGTAAATTTTCTTGTTGATTTGCACGCTAGCCATTTTTATGGAAATGTCGCCGAAACGCTGCCCTAGCCGCTCTTTGCGCTCATAAAGCAGCACCACTTCATCGCCCTTTTGCATAGAGCGAAAATTCACGGTGCCCCCAAAGGCGTTAAGCATTGCGCGGGCTAGCGGCGTGGAATTTGTGGCGGACTCGACATCTTGGTATGCCGAATTTACCACGCTCAAACGCAGGGCGTGCGTCTTTTTGTCGTAGGAAATGGGCGAGTAAATGAGGGTGTATTTGCCGCGCAAGTCCTTGTAAATGTGGATTTGCAGGTCCGAGCCGTTGATGGGGATGAGAATTTGCTCGATTTGATTATCATCATTCCATAGAATTTGATATTTTTGCCCCTCCCTAATCTCCGTGGCTAGCTCTTTGTCCTGCTGGTCCAAGTCCCAATAAAGCGAGCTTGGCAGCTTTTGCCTGTCCAAAAAGCTCAGAAAAGTCTCGTTTTTAACCCACTCCACTTCCTCAATGCTCGACACGCCAAGCATTTGCGCCGCCACAAAAACAAACAAAAAAAACTTTTTTACCATCGCAAGCCTTTGTAAGGGCAAATTTTACTTGAAATTCATTAAGAATTTGTAAAGTTGTAAGGAAAAGAGTTTATAATTTGGCATTTTAAGCGAAAGGACGAAATTTTGCGCACATTTTTACTCTTTTTCTGCCTTGTGAGCGTGAATTTATGGGGCTTTGACTTTAATGTCGTTGAAAGCAGTATCGCAAAAATTGACGATGAATTTGTATTCGTAAAGGACGAGCCAGCCGTGGTTGTAGGGGCTAGCGGCGTGGTTGTAAAACAGATAAAAAACGCCACTTCCATCATCTCGCGAGCCAGCGTGGTAGGGCGCGAGGGGGGTTTTTTGAAGTTAAAGCTCAAAGAATTCACAATGTTAGAGCAAAAAGCCCTGCCGACACTCGATGTCAAAGTCGAGGTTTATGACAAGGTTTTGCTAAATTTCCTCTATGACAGAGCCTTGCTCATCGCGCCTGACGAGGCTAGCTACAAGGGCGTGGCGCAGTCTTTGGGCGAGGTTTATTTTATGCACCCTGACATTTTGGGTGCGTATATGGTGCGCGAGTTTAAACTAAGTCCTAAAAGAAAGGACTTCGCGCTGTTTTGCTCGAACAACGCCCTTGGTATGGTGGGCTTTGTGCTTGAAAAAAGCGTGAAATTTGTGGATTGCCAAGACTTCACACCACTTTTCGAGCAGCCTTTAAATTCAAGCGCAAAAAAGCCGCAAACGCCCTTTTACTCGAACATTACGGCTTATCGCAAAAATGTTTTTAATGTCAGCGAAAAACGCATCGAAAACTACTACGACTACTACAAGCAGCTTTTGGCGGGGGAAAAATGAGGGCTGAATTTGAGAAATTTTTTGTGAATTTGCTAGGGGCTGAGAATGCCCATTTTGACGATGCTCACAAAAGAGCTTACAGCTACGATGCCACGCGCAAGTGCTTTTTGCCTGATGGGGTGCTGTTTCCACGCGGTGAAGCCGATGTTTGCGAGATTTTGAAATTTTGCAATGAAAAGGGCATCATAGTCGTGCCGCGCGGTGCAGGCACGGGCTTTACGGGTGGGGCACTTGCAGTAAGCGGCGGCGTGGTGCTTGGCTTTGAAAAGCATATGAACAAAATCCTAGAAATCGACACGCAAAACCTTGTAGCACGCGTCCAACCCGGTGTCATCAACGCCGCGCTTCAAAAAGAAGTCGCAAAGCTAGGACTTTTCTACCCGCCCGACCCTGCGAGTATGGAGTATTCAAGTCTAGGCGGCAATGTGAGCGAAAACGCCGGCGGTATGCGAGCGGCGAAATATGGCATCACAAAGGACTATGTGATGGCACTTCGCGCGGTTTTGCCAAGCGGAGAGCTCATTCGTGCGGGCAAAAAAACGATAAAAGATGTCGCGGGCTACAATGTAGTGGGCATTCTCATCGCCAGCGAGGGCTCGCTAGCCGTCATCACCGAAATCACGCTCAAACTCATAGCCCTGCCAAAGCTTAAAAAAACGGCTATGGGCGTGTTTGATAGCGTGCAAAGCGCGATGAATGCGGTGTATCAAACACTATCAAAGGGCGTAACGCCCGTGTCTATGGAGTTTTTGGATAATCTAAGCATCCAAGCTGTGGAGCAAAAATTCCACAAGGGCTTGCCAGCGGATGCAGGCGCGATTTTAATCGCCGATGTGGATGGCAATGTCGAACAAAGCCTAAACGCTGATTTGGCGGTGCTTAAAGAGTGTTTTGAGAGCTGTGGGGCGCGTGAATTTCGCGTGGCAAAGGACGAGGCGCAGGCGGCTGACATTTGGTTTGCGCGCCGCAACTGCTCGCAAAGCATCAACATTTACGGTACGCTCAAACTCAACGAGGACATTACCGTGCCGCGCTCCAAGCTGCCCGAGCTTTTGCAAGGCATAGCGCAAATCGCAGACAAATATGGCTTCAAAGTGCCTTGTTTTGGGCATACAGGCGATGGCAATGTGCATACGAATGTGATGGTGCCGGATAAAAACGATGAAAAGCAAGTAGCAGCGGGGTACGAGGCGATAACGGAGATTTTCAAACTCGCTGTGGCACTTGGCGGCACGCTTAGCGGCGAGCACGGCATAGGGCTTTCCAAGGCGCCCTTTATGAAGCTCGCATTCACGGATGCCGAAATGAACCTTTTCCGCGCCATAAAAAAGGCTTTTGACCCAAATAACATTTTAAACCCTTACAAAATGGGGCTTTGAGCAGGGTTTGTTTTTTGTTTTTTTGGGCGTTGAAATTGTTAAATTTGCCTGAAATTTTGGCATTTGCTGTGAATTTTTTGGTGTTTTTGCGTGAAAATTCACGGATTTTTGTGAATTTTGGGTGTTGAATTTTGTGTGAATTTTCGGCGTTTTTTAGTATTGAATTCGCTTTAATTTTAGCAAATTTCTCGCTTGTCTTTGAGCGATAAAGCACTTTTG
>CAVJSG010000121.1:3705-6025 GCA_963651895.1 Campylobacteraceae bacterium | reverse complement strand
TTGAAAAGGGGGATTTCGCTATGAAATCACGGGCTAAATTTGCGCTGTGCTTGGGCGCGGCGGCTATTTTGAGCGCAGTTTTAAACGAAACTTCTACCAAGTCATTTGGCGCGTTAAACGCGGCGGGGCTGGACTTTACTATCACAAGCACAGACCCGTTTTGGATTTGGACGGGCACGGCTGAAAGCATACCAAGTGCTACGGGCGTTACGGGCTATTCCACGACTTTACAAAATGAATTTAAGGACAAAACCAAATTTACAGCGGACACAAACGGCAAAGTAACGGCAAGCACAGGCGGCTATTTTTTGTATAACGGCGAGCAAATCAACTCCGTTTCGGTTAAAGGCACGAGCAGTGCGGCGGCTAGTCTTGGCGAGCTTAAATACAACCAAAGCCTAAACATAGGCACTTTGACGCTTGAAAACGCGAGTTTGGCGTATCTTGGGCGCTGGGGCGGCAGCAGCACAGGCACGGACACGGACGCTTGTGCTAGCACGGGCTGTGCGGTGCTAAATGTCGATAAGCTCATCATAAACGCCGCGACAGCCGGCATCATCTCTATGGGCAACATTTCCGCGAAAAAAACCCAAATCACAGGCACCGCAGCCGCTGACACCGTTACCATCACCACAGGAGTGGGGGCTGAGCGCGTAAAGCAGGGCAACGCCACAGCGCCAAATTTGGGCGACATTGAGGTAAAAAACGCGAAGTTGAAATTTGAAACTTCAAGCACGGGGTCCGATTTTGCCGCCATTAGCAATCTCACTCTTGGTGTGGGCGCATCGCTTGATACCACAGACGCGACAACGAAAAACATAGTAGAAAACAAGGTTCAACAGCTTACCATTTTAGCGGACGCCGGCAGCGTGAATTTGTCGGGCTTTGACGCGAGCAAAATTTTATCAAAGCTGAATTTCAGGGCAGCAGCCGCAGCGGGTAGCGAGGAGGCTAGTTATTTCTCCACTTCTCAAACGCCCATTACTACGACTTTGGTAGGGGTAAGCCTGCCTGCGAATTTCTATCAAAGCAAACACAAAGTCATAGACAACGGCGAGGTTAAGCAAAGCGGCGATGAGACGACTATTTACGCGCAAAGTGGCACAAATGTCATCGCAAACACCGCTATGACAAACTACAAATTAAGCCCAAGCGACCGCGTGCTGGCAATGCTTGACAACGCCTTTCTCGCGCGGCAAATTTTGCTAGCCGACACGCTTGACATAAACTCAAAAATGATGAACTACAAAAGCAGCAAGGCAAAGCTAGGCAGCAACGCTAGGGGCGACACGCTTTACGAGGAGGAAAGAGTCGAGGGGGATTTTTGGCTTGATTATGACTACTTGGGCGTTAAGGGTTATGGCGATGAGGACGCGGGCGAGTTGAATTTCAAAAACAACGCCATCGCCTTTGGCGTGGGCTTGGCAAGCAACGGCATCACGAGGGCTAGCCTCTTTGCGCGCTACACCATAGGCATCGCCGACAGCGCGGACTTGGAAAACAGCCACAACACAAACGCCCTAAACACAGGCGTTTATGTCTCACAGCGAATGTGGGAGGGGGGCTTTTTGCGCGGGCAGCTAGCTTACCACTACATAAGCGTTAAGGGCGAATATGTCTTGCAAAACACGCTCGCAGCCACGAACACGCTAGGTTCTGTAAAACACAGCTACCACTACCTCACCACAGGCGTGGGCTTGGAGCAGGAAATAAACTTCACAGACTCCCTATGGACGAATGTCGGGGCGGACATAAACCACATAATGTCCCTATCTAGCAGCGAGGGCGAGAGCGAGGCGCAAATAGGCGCGGACTCGCTTACTATGCTTTCTTTGAATTTAGCACTCGGCAGCAAATTAGGCTCGCAGCTGCTACTTTACGCGCACGGACAGCTTGGCTTTGCGCTCGCAAACTACACGGACGGCTTTGAGCTAAACGCCGCAAACACCCTACAAGGCGGCACTTTGCACATAGACAACCACGCCTACAACGGCTTCGTGGCGAATTTAGGCGTGGGCGTGGCTTACAACGCCCTTGATAGCCTACAACTCACGCTAGACTTCGCAAATGTGGCTTACGGGGCATTTTCAAGCTCGTCTTTTAGGACAAAACTTGGAGTGGATTTTAGGTTTTAGGGTTTGGTTTTTTGGGGTTTAAATTTTGTGGGGGTTAAATTCTAGGTTTTTTGGGGTTTGGTGTGTGGAATTTGGGGCAAAAATTTAAATCCCAAGCGCAAATTTAAACGCTTTTTAATGATTTTTCATTAATAATGTCAAAAAATTTATTCTTTGCATAAATTTTTCACAAATTTTCACTAAAA
>CAVJSG010000121.1:0-3695 GCA_963651895.1 Campylobacteraceae bacterium | reverse complement strand
ATTTGCAAATTTAAAGCAAAACAGCCGAAAATTTGCAAATTTAAAGCCAAAAACCAAAAAAATTCAAACCCCAAAAGAAAGGGAAACCCGAAAATGATACACAAAATTCTCATCGCAAATCGCGCTGAAATCGCCGTGCGCGTCATCCGCGCGTGTCGGGATTTGCACATAAAAAGCGTGGCGATTTTCACAGAACCCGACCGCGAGTGCTTGCACGTAAAAATCGCCGATGAAGCCTACCGCATAGGCACTGACGCGGTGCGAGGCTATTTGGATGTGCCGCGCATCATTGAAGTGGCAAAAGCCTGCGGTGCGGACGCCATCCACCCAGGATACGGCTTTTTGAGCGAAAACTACGAATTCGCCAAGGAGTGCGAGGACGCGGGGCTCATTTTCATAGGACCCAAGGCAGATGTCATCCGCAAGATGGGCAACAAAAACATAGCCCGCTATCTAATGAGCAAAAACGGCATCCCTGTGGTGCCCGGCACCGAAAAACTCAACAACTGCACGCTGGATGAGATAAAAAACTACGCCGAGCGCATAGGCTACCCCGTCATCTTAAAAGCTAGCGGGGGCGGCGGCGGACGCGGAATTCGCGTGGTGTATGGCGAGGGCGAGCTTGAAAGCTCTTTTGAGGCGTGCAAACGCGAAGCACTCGCATTTTTCAACAATGACGAGGTTTTTATGGAAAAATATGTCGTCAATCCCCGCCACATTGAGATTCAAATCCTAGGGGATAACTACGGGCATATTATTCACCTTTGCGAGCGCGACTGCTCCATTCAACGCCGCCATCAAAAGATAATCGAAATCGCCCCGTGCCCCAGCATAAGCGAGGATTTGCGAAAAACCATAGGCGTAGCAGCAGTGTCCGCGGCAAAGGCTGTGGGCTACTCAAACGCCGGCACGGTGGAGTTTTTGCTAGATGATTACAACCGCTTTTATTTTATGGAAATGAACACGAGAATTCAAGTCGAGCACCCCATCACAGAGGAAGTCGTGGGCATCGATTTAGTGGTGAGGCAAATCCGCATCGCAGCGGGAGAGATTTTGGATTTAGAACAAAGCGACATAAAGCCGCGCGGTTACGCTGTGGAGGCGCGCATCACGGCTGAAAATGTGTGGAAAAATTTCATCCCAAGTGCGGGCACCATAGGCGAGTATTTCCCAGCCTTGGGTCCTAGCGTGCGCGTGGATAGCCACATTTACAAGGGCTACACCATACCGCCCTTTTACGACAGCCTGCTCGCCAAGCTCATCGTCAAAAGCGCGAGCTACGACCAAGTCATCAATAAACTCGGGCGCGCGCTCAAAGAATTCGTCATAGATGATGTGCGCACCACCATCCCCTTTCTCATCGCCATCACGAAAATCAAAGAATTTCGCCGCGGCTACTTCGATACCTCTTTCATCGAAACGCATATGCAAGAGATTTTGGAGCACACCGAGGACAGACACCAAGAAAACAAAGAGGAAGTCATCGCCGCCATCGCCGCGACTTTGAAAAAGATAAGGGACGCGAGGAAGTGAGTTTTTTTGGGGAATTTGTGGGAATTTTCTTTTATGAATTTACGCTTTGGAGTGTGATTTTTTGGGAAATTTGTGAATTTGGAGTAAAAAAATGAATGGTTTTAACGACTTAAAAGAAAAGCTTGAAGCACAGGGAATAGCCGTGAATTCTAGCGCAAATTCAGGCAAAAACGGCGGCGTAGCGGGCATTTCTAAAAACAATTCGCCAAGTGGGGCTAAAAGTGTGACCAAAAAAGCAGAAAGCAACGAGGAAAAAGAAAGCCGCCTAAAAGCCGAACTAGCGGACTTTTTAAGGGGTAGCGACATTTTCAAAAACCCCACAAACGCGTGAATTTTTTGCCAAATCTCCGAAAATTCACACAACGACAATTTGCCAAATGTTGCCATTTTAAGAAACACAAAAAGGTGCAGTAGTGTCATTACGAGCACTTAAAAAAACCGCAAAGCAAACCCCGTAAATCCCCACAAATTCACGCTTTGTAGTGGCGTTAAAACTGATTTTGGCAAAAATTTTATCTTGGTTAATGAAATTTTAAGTTTAAAAATGTATAATCCGCTTTTGCTTTGGCGAAACGCAGCAGGTTTGCGAAACGCTTTTAGCCCCTAAAATGCGGGCTTAAAGCTGGGTGCGTGCCGCTCAAACACCCAAAAATGCGCTCGTAGCTCAACTGGATAGAGCGACAGACTTCGGATCTGTAGGTTGTGGGTTCGATTCCTACCGGGCGCGCCATTTTAAGCGAAATTGCGCTCATAGCTCAGCCGGATAGAGCAACGGCCTTCTAAGCCGTAGGTCAGAGGTTCGAGTCCTCTTGGGCGCGCCATTTTGGCGATTTTTTAGTGTTTTTAACGCGTTTTTGGGCGAAAATTTACGAATTTTTTACGAAAATTCACTAAAATTTCGCGGATTTTGTGAAAAAGCGTGAATTTTTGTTCGGCGAGTTTGAATTTTTTTTGAAAATTCGACGATTTTTTGCAAATGCGGCGGAGTTTTTTGGGATTTAAGCCCCCAAAAACTCGGCAATTTATCTTTGACAATGCGGATGTGGTGAAATTGGCAGACACGCCAGACTTAGGATCTGGTGCAGTAATGCGTGAAGGTTCAAGTCCTTTCATCCGCACCATTTATCTTTTGTTTTCGCATCAAATCCCCATTTTACCGCACTTTCTAGCCACTTTAAGAAAAGGTGAAATTTGTTTTTGGCAACCATTTTTTAAAAAAAATACACATTTGCCATCATCTTAGTATTATTCGTTTCATATTTTCATAGCCCAAAAATGCTCAACAAGAAGAATGTAAGCGGCTGCAGTGCTAAATTACCGTATTATAACTCTAATATCGCATAAAATCCCTATTTTACCATATTTTAAGCCGTATTGTTATAAAACAAAACTCGTTTTTTCCAAACTTGCTCTAAAAAAACTTGACTTGTTTAAACTTTTTTACCATAATCCGCCCTTGATGCTTGCTTGTAGTTTGAAATCTTAATGCGAGATTGAGCTATAAAGTAAATTTTAATGAATGAGGCAGCAAGAATGCGAGATTTCGGTTTGAAATTTTTTAAATTCTTCAACTGCCGCCAAAACAAAAAAGAGTCCTTATGGGCTCTTGGGGCAAAGAATAGCCAAGTGTTGCGTTTTAGCTGATAAATCCTTCACAAAGCAAGACGAAAAAACACAAAATAAGCGAGCAGGTGTTTTAAAGCGAAATTTCCTATAAGAATTTCGTTTTCGCCGCGTTCGATGCACCATTGGTTTTCGCTTGAATTTTTTGTTGTTCGAGTTTGACTAAAAAACAAAGGCGTTGTATCCAAGATTTTTACAAGGTTTTTGAAATACACAATAAGAGGCAGTTTGTTTGCTTGGAAACGGCTGTAACGGTGAGAAATTTGGATTTGGCAAATTTAAAGACAAATCTAATGCTTATAGGGGCATAAAATTTCTTTCCATAACCACTAAAAATAGCCTAATGTATCTTTAACCATCGCTGGTCTTTTTAGTGTGTGGCATTATGACGCCAAATACATTAAAAATGATTGATGCGGCTCTGCCCACAATCATAAAACTTCGAAATTATGTAGCAAATACACAAGACTTTTTTGCTGATTTCAATTAGAATTTGGCTAGGTTTGAAAATGTTTTGATTTTTTTCAAAAAATTCAAGG
>CAVJSG010000120.1:1841-6062 GCA_963651895.1 Campylobacteraceae bacterium | reverse complement strand
CGGGGTGCAAAGGCGCAGCAAATTTTTGGCATAGATAGCGACCCGCTAGCTGTGTTTATCGCTAAAATAAATTTGCTTGTTAAATTTAGCGAGTGCGAGTTTGTGCCGCAGATTTATTGTGCGGATTTTTTGAGCGAAAGCGAGATGAAAAATTTGCCAAATAAATTACAAAATAAATTTGATTATATCGCTACAAATCCGCCTTGGGGAGCTAGCATAAAGCCTTATAAAAACGCTTATGGCATCGCATCAAATGAAACCTTTTCGCTTTTTTTGCTTAAAGCCTATCGTCAGCTTAAAGAAAAAGGCGTTGTGCGATTTTTGTTGCCAAGTGCATTTTTAAATATCAAAACGCACAAAGATATAAGGCGATTTATATTGCAAAATACGAATTTAAAGAGTATTTGTTTTTATTCAAACAATTTTGAAGGCGTTAGCACAAGTGTTGTTGATATTTCGTTGCAAAAATCAGCCCCAAATTCACACACGCTTATCAAAAAAGATGGCGATACCTTGTCCGTGCCATTATCGGCTTTCAAACAAACGCAAAATTATGTATTTAGTGTCCTTGATAAACAAGATATAAAGATAATTTCGCAAGTAAAACAAAAAAGCGAATTTGATTTGAGTGCGAGCATTTGGGCTTTGGGCATAGTTACAGGGGATAATAAAAAAGCCTTACATAAAAGCCAAATTCAAGGCAGTGAAAAAATCTACACAGGCAAGGAAATAACGCCGTATCGCCTTAAAGATGCCGTGAATTTTATCCTTTATGATAGGGCGAAATTTCAGCAGGTTGCCCAAGATAGCATTTACCGCAGTAATGAAAAGTTAGTGTATAAATTTATTTCAAACAAACTCATTTTTGCCTATGATGATAGTGGTGCATTGTTTTTAAATAGTGCAAATATCCTTATCCCGCAAATCCCTACTATGTCGATAAAAACTACGCTTGCTTTTTTAAATTCGCCACTTTATCAATACCTTTATCTAGTGCTTTTTAATGAGATAAAAATTCTAAAAGGTAACCTGCTAGAACTTCCTTTCCCACGCTTATCAAAAGAACAAAACGATAAAATTACGGCTTTGGTTGAGCAGATTTTAAAGGGCAATGATGAGTGCATTTATCAAGTCAAACAAGAAATTTATAAGGTGTTTGGCATAAGTAAAAAGCAACAAGAACACATTGAAAAGGTGCTAAATGCAAAGGCTCATTGAAACGCTAAATCAAAAAATCGCTTTAATGAAAAGGCAAGACAAAGGCATTGATTTAAGCGATGAGGCTTTAAATGATTTATATAGCGTGTTTCCCTTTAATAAATTTGAATACATTATCGCCCATCTAATATCCACTAAAACCCTAAATTTAAATGAGTATTTAGACATTAGAAATGCTTATTTAGAGCGTAACAAATATCTTTATCTTTTTGAAATCACTGCTCCACGCACCTTTGGCGAGACTTGGGCGCAAAGGCATTTAAATGAAATAGTGCCTGAATTAGAGCGTCCTACAAGCAAAATTGACAAAAATTACAGCGGACAATACGATTTTTGGTATAAGGGCATTAGAATCGAAGTTAAAGCGTCTCGTGCTGTTAGGCGAAAAAGCGGCGATTCGCTCATAATGAAAGCCTTATCAAGCGACTCAAAAGAGGGCTTTGATATGAATTTTCAGTAGATTAAGCCTGCTTGTTGCGATGTGTTTGTGTGGATAGCGGTGTGGCGAGATAAAATTCGCTATTTTGTGCTTTCAAGCGATGAAGTGGCAAGCAACACGCACTACTCGCAAGGACAGCACCGTGGTAATGTAGGCGAGGGGCAGCTGTGGCTAACGGAGAAAAATATCGCTGAATTTTCGCACTATGAAGTAAGCACGCGAGGGATTTTGGATAAGATAAGAGAAAAGGGTAAAAAGTGAGCGATTTTGGCAAAGTTATTGACAGATTTGTTTATGGGCTGTATAATTTGATTTTGATAAAATCCAAAAAGGCGTAAAATGACAAATGAAAAGGCAAAGAAATTGCAAGAACACATCAAAGAATGTAAAAGCATTCTAGCTATACGAGACCCAAGAGAGGCGATGGCGGCAATTCAAAGAATTAAAAAGATATATCGTAACATTAGAAATTTTAACACAGACATATACGCAGAGATACAACAGCCCACAAATCCATTTGATACCCCTCACTATCGCACCTGCCCAAATAGTCCAAAACGGCTAGAATTTTTAATAGACCTTATCGATGAAATGGAAATTTATCTTGCGGAACTCAACAGCGAAAAGGACAATCAACCCAAACACGACAAAATAACCTCAATCAACATACACAACACGGCAAACGCCACAATAAACCAAAATATAAGCCTTGAAACCACCATAAAATTCATAAACGAACTGCCCAGCGAAATTTTAGATAAAACATCCAAAGAAAAACTAGAAGAGCTTTTATGTGCTATTGACACCTTAAAAGAAAAGGATAAAGAAAAAGCCAAAGACAAGATGACAAAAGCTTTAAAATATATCGCTGATAAGGGTATTGATGCCATTATAACTTGCTTGCCATATTTGTGCGAAATAACAAAATCTTTCAAATAAAAAGCTTTAATTTAACCAAAAAATGCTAAATTTACGAAAAATTTATCGCAACATAAATAAAAACGAGGACAAAACAAAAAATGAACCGCTTTATTTGGCAATATATATTTGGTGCGGCTTTTATAGCTTGGCTGTGCGTTTCTAGCACCGCTCACAGCGCGTGCGTGGCGTGGAGCATTCGTGGCGTGGGCGTTTTGCTGCTCTTTGCGGGCATCATCGGGCGCATTTACGCTACCATTTTCATCGGCGGTATGAAAAACGAGGGCGTGGATGGCACGCGTTTCATAGATTATGGCGCTTACAGCCTATGCCGCAACCCGCTTTATCTCTTTTCATTCATCGCATTTATGGGGCTTTTAGCACTCACGGCTCAGCTAACGCTCGTAGTGGTGGGGGCTGCGTTCTATCTAGTGGTGTATCGCTACACGATTTTAGGGGAGGAACGCTACTTAAAAGCTCGCTTTGGCAAGGCTTATGAGGATTTCTTGCAAAGCACCTCGCGTTTTTTGCCTAAATTTAGGGGCTTTCACTGCCCTGAGAAAATCGAAGTGCGCCCCGCGTTTTTACACAAAGAACTTTTGCGCGCGTTAAATTGGACACTCAGCGCCGTTGCGTTCATCATAGTCGCACTCTTGCACGAGGGCGAAATTTTGCCGAATTTTTTCGCTTTATATTAAAAATTTGTGCTAGAATTTGCATTTTGAAAGGACAAAAATGAGAGAGTTTTTCGAGGGCAAAACCCTAGTCATCAGCGGCGGGACGCGTGGCATAGGCAAAGCCATAGTGTATGAGTTCGCAAGGGCGGGCGCAAATGTCGCATTTACCTACAACTCAAACGCCGAACTTGCCGCAAACATCGTAGCAGACTTACAAAGCGCATACAAAATCAAAGCAAAAGCCTATGAATTCAACATTTTAGAGCCTGAAACCTACAAGGAACTCTTTGAAAAGATAGACGCGGACTTTGAGCGGGTGGATTTTTTCATCTCTAACGCCATCATCTCCGGACGCGCTGTGGTGGGGGGTTACACGAAATTTATGAAGCTCAAACCCCGCGGCATCAACAACATTTTCACCGCCACCGTCAATGCTTTCGTGGTGGGCGCGCAAGAAGCAGCCAAACGAATGGAAAAAGTCGGCGGGGGCAGCATCATCAGCATCTCATCCACAGGAAACCTCGTGCATATCGAAAACTACGCGGGGCACGGCACGGCAAAAGCCGCTGTGGAGGCGATGGCGCGCTACGCGGCTTGCGAGCTGGGCTGCAAAAACATACGCGTAAATGTCGTCAGCGGCGGTCCCATCGAGACTGACGCGCTTAAAGCCTTCACAAACTACGAGGAAGTAAAGCAAGCTACGATAAATTTAAGCCCGCTTGACAGGATGGGGCAGCCTGAGGACTTGGCGGGGGCTTGCCTCTTTCTTTGCACGCCCAAGGCTAGCTGGGTTACGGGGCATACTTTCATCGTGGATGGCGGAACGACTTTTAGATAACGGCTTTTGCGTTTTTTCTTTGCGCGGGTTGAATTTTTGCACTGCTGCGGCGTTTTTTTGGGTTTTTTGAATTTTTTGCATTGTTGCGGTGTTGTTTTTAGGGTTTTTGCGAGAAATTCACGCTTTATGCG
>CAVJSG010000120.1:0-1797 GCA_963651895.1 Campylobacteraceae bacterium | reverse complement strand
CCATTAAATTTCCGTTTTTTTTTTATATCCTAGCCTTTTTATTTTATAAAAAATTACGAAAAAAGGGGCTAGGATGTCTATTTCATCGCACTTGCCGAGCTGGCTGAAAAAGCCGTATCAATACCTGCAAAACTTCCTTTGGAATGTGAGGGACAGCTTTCGTTTTTCGCTAAAAGGGCTGGCTGGCAGCATACAAAATTTGCAAAATTCGCAAAACGCGAGGCGTTTGGACGATGATTTGCTCATCGAAACCATAATGTATGAAATCCCAAACAGCCCCCTCAAACGCCCTAAAATAAGGACCGCCGATGAAACCATAAACGAACTTTTAAGCGCGAACAAAAGCATAGCGCGTTTTGGAGACGGCGAGATAGTCGTGGCTGACGGGGGCGGCATACCCTTTCAAAGGGCTGATGAGAGGCTTGCGAGGCGTTTGAGGGAGATTTTAAGCACGCCGCAAGAAAATTTGCTAGTCGCACTGCCCGCTAGCTACTACAAACCCTGCATTGTGGGCGAGAAAAACCCTGTGTATAAGGACTTTGCGCTATATGCCGTGCCACGATGCCGCCAAATACTCGGCAAATTCATAGATTATGACGCTTGGTATTGGGAAATGGGTATCAACGGCTCGGCGTTTTTTGAGCATTGGCGTGAATTTTTCGCGGAAAAAAAGCTCGTTTTAGTAGGCTGCAAAGAGGCTTTTGAGGGCTATGAGTTTAACATTTTCGACACTGCCACGCAACTTTGCTATGAATTTGTCCCAAACAAGCACGCTTTTAGCGAGTATGAGGGCATTTTGGCGCGGTTAAAAGCCTATGAAAAGGACTTCGTGTATATTTTGATGTGCGGACCCACGGCTTGCGTTTTGGCAGCGGATTTATGCGCGGATGGGCGGCGAGCCTTGGATTTAGGGCATTTGGCAAAGCATTACGACTGGCACAAATGCGGCATAAATTTAAACGACAATGACGGACAAAATGCGATAAAATTTTTCTCGCCCGATGAGTGAAATTTGCAAATTTTGCACGGATTTTTTAAGACATTTATTTAAAAGTGCTAAAATTCACACAAAAAATTCACAATTTTTGCCTAAAATTCACAAAAAATTTACAAATTCCAGCAAAAATTCACGCAAAAATTTGCAAATTTAAATCAAAAAGGCAGCCAAAATGAACGACATAAACATTTCTAGGGCTTACTACTACGAATTCTTTTCCAAGCCCCTATTTTTCGGCACGCAGGACGATTTTGAATTGTGGCAAAAACAGGCGCAAATTTTAAGCGCAAATTTGCTAGATAATAGCTTAAAGGGCGATTTTAAGGCGCTGGCGGACTTTGATTACGCGCACTTTAAAGCCGAGCAAAACGCGATGTTTTATGATTTGTCCTATGTCAATGTGCCTACCAGCGCGTCCTTTTATGACGAGGGGCGAGACGGCGGGCGTTTGAAGCTGCTAGCCTGCGACATCATCCGCAAGAGTCGCTTTCGCAAGGACGAGGCGTGCCGTCAAAACGAGGATGAATTTAGCTTTGTTTTTGCCTTTTGTGCTAGCGTTTTGCCAAGCGAGCCAAATATCGCCGAAGCGCTATTTCGCCATATCCTAAACCCCGTCATCGATGAGTTTTTAGACAAACTTGCCACGCACAAAAACTCGAATTTTTTCGCCCATTTAGCCCGCATAATGAGCGTGTTTTTCGCACAAGAAAGGCTTTTCTTAAACATCCAAGCACCGCTTAAACAAGAGGGCAAAAGCCTAGCTGACAGGGCTTTGGAGAGATTGCCTTACGACCCACGAC
>CAVJSG010000119.1:0-6082 GCA_963651895.1 Campylobacteraceae bacterium | reverse complement strand
TTTTTATTAAGAAAAATGTTGAATTTTTTTTGTTTGTTGTTGCGAGCGGTTTTGAAAAAACCGCGTGGCATTTGCACGAAACTCCGACTCGCACCAGCGCAAATCCACACTTTAAAAAGTTGTGAAATTTGCCATTTTAAAGGCGTTAATTAAATTCACGCTTTTCTTTGAATGACAAAGGCTAACAGCTGGCAGGATGTAACTACGCCACGCGTTGCTTTTCGTAATACTTGTAATGATAGATCTTGGTGATTTTCTCGCTACTTGATGAAAAATGTGCGAATTTTTTTCGTGGATTTTTCGCTACACTTCGTTCCGATCAGAATGACAAATTTTAGGCATTTGCCGTGAATTTTAAGCGAATTTTTTGCCTAATGAAAGGTTGGTGCAAAGGACTTTAATAAGACCAAGCCTTATAAAAAAGCCAAATTTAAAGCCTTGTGAATTTAAGCCCAAAATTCAAGTCAAATTTCACAAACTACCCTAAATTTAGGCAAATTCACAAGGCAAATTTAGTGCTAGTATAAAATCAAATGCACCTTTTGCGAGCCGTGCACGCCAAAGACCGTGATAAGCTCGATGTCAGCGGTGCGCGAGGGTCCTGCGATGAAAAGCACATTGCTAGGAAGTGCGCCTGCTGCACTTTGCGTGGCGTTTGCCTGTGCCTTTTTTATGGCAGTGTCCGCTACGCTAGCGGCTGCGGCTTGGGCGTTTGCGAAAATGCCGCCGTTTAAGCCGGCACCGCCCACAATAGCCGCGCCACTATCAGCATTTAAGCCACTCGCGCCGCCTAAATTCGTAGCCGCACCACTAGAATTCGTGCCGCCGTCAGCAGAATTCACGCCACTAGAATTCGGCAAAATCCCCAAGCACTCGGCTTTGACGAGGTTTAAAGCCTCGCTCATACTGCGCACCACGGCTTCTTTTCGCAACAAAATGATGCAAAGCGTGGGCGCGAGGCTTAGCATCCTAGGCTGTTCTTTGGAGCTTAAAACGCACACCACGCCGTGCGAACTCACGCCGCAGCGAGCGTTGATGATGGAAAATTCGCTGTGAAAGACTTCTTTGCGCAAATCCTCCACGTTTTTGTCAAAGCAGACTTTGGACTCGGCGTTGATTTTGTCCAAATTTAGCTGCAAATTTGAGGGGTAAATGAGCTTTTTGTAGCCGTAGCTTGCGGTGATTTCGTTGATTTTAGCCTCCAAATTCGCCGCCTCGCACTCCTCCACTATGAATTTATTGTCGCTCATTTTTTGCTTCATCTCAGCAAGCATATCGCCACTGCTTTTTATGTGCCCCACGGGGTCTATGCTTGGGCGAGGCTTGAAATTTGGGATTTTAAAGCCCTTTTTCAAAGCCGCCAAGATTTCCTCTCTGCTGCGTGCTGAAATTTGCGCTTTACTCTCACTCATATCGCACCCCCTCGATTTTTTGCACCTCTTTGTAAAGGTCGATTTTAAGCTGTGGCAAGTCCTTGTGCGCGCTCCATTTTTTCACCACAGGAATCGCGCCCTTGGTAGCTTGCAAAAGCCCGTTAAAATAATGCGCCTTGCCAAGCCCGAAACGCCACAGCCCGCCGCTTGTCGCCATAGTCTTAAAGCCCTTGAAAATGGCACTTTCAGCGCAAGAGTGCTTGATTTTGTTTGAATTCAGCGGTAAATCGCTACCTTGTCCTACTTTGTTGCTTCTTAGAATGCGAATTAGCTCTGCTAGTGGGATTTTCACAGGGCAAACCTCGCTACAACGCCCACAAAGCGAGCAGAAAGTCAAAATGTCGCCACTTTCATCCATACCAAAAAGCTGCGGACTAATCACCTCGCCTATGGGACCGGGATAGACGGCTTGGTAGGCGTGCCCGCCGATTTTATCATACACGGGGCAAAAATTCATACAGGTGCCGCACCTTATGCAGCGCAGTGCCTCGTAGTAGTTTTTGCTAGCTAGCATATCGCTGCGGTGATGGTCAAAAAGCACTATATGCACTTCTTTGGGTCCATCTAATTCGCCTCGGCGAGGTCCTGTGATGATGTTGTTGTAAGTAGGGATGAACTGCCCTGTGGCACTTGGCGTTAAAAGGCACACCAAAGTCGCGGCGTCCTCGAAACTCTCCAAAACCTTTTCTATGCCGCACACTATGATGTGAATGTCAGGGGCTGTGGTGCACATACGCCCGTTGCCCTCGTTTTCGATAAGCCACACCGCGCCCTCGCGAGACATAGCGAAATTTGCACCGCTAAGCCCCATTTGCAGCCCCTCAAACTGCTCGCGCAGGTGCTTTCTAGCTATGGCGTTTAGCTTTTCAGGCTCGCTTTCAAGGGGCGCATTTAGCTTGTCCTTGAAAATCTCGCCGATTTCGTAGCGGTTTTTGTGAATGGCAGGCACCACTATATGCACGGGCGGTTCGTGATTTAGCTGAATTATCAGCTCGCCTAAATCCGTCTCAATCGCCTCCAAGCCCTTGCTTTCAAGGAAGTGGTTAAGCCCGATTTCCTCGCTAGCCATAGACTTGCCTTTGAGAATTTTGCCTACATTTTTTTCTACCATAAGCTGATAGATAATCTCACAGGCATCCGTGTCGCTGCTAGCCCAATGCACTTGCATACCATTTTTCGTGGCGTTTTTCTCAAATTCAACCAAACGCTCATCAAGGCTCATCAGCGCGTTGTCCTTTGCCTGCCGCGCCTTGTCTCGCAAGCCCTCCCAGTCGTCAAATTTACTCTCAATCACCTTGCCGCGATTGTTTTGCAGGGTGTGCATCGCGGTGGAGACATTTTCGCGCATTTGCGTGTCGGCTAGTTTGAGTTGCACGATTTTTTCGTGCGCTAGTTTTGTGCTGCTCATATCGCTGCTCCTTCTAGGCGTTTTAGCAAGAAGTCGTATAGATGAACGCCCCTTATATCAAGCCCCATCCTACTCATCGTGCCGTTGATGTTTAGCAAACAGCCACCATCGCCGCTGATGACATATTTTGCGCCGCTGTTTTGGATGTCCTTGACTTTCTCAACCGCCATAGCGTTTGAGATTTCAGGCTCTTTGACTGAAAAAGTGCCGCCAAAGCCGCAGCACTCCTCCTCGTGAGTAAGCTCTACTAGCTCGACATTTTTAAGCTGTTTTAGCAAATTTTTGCTTGAATTCACGCTTTTTTGCACCCTCAGCGCGTGGCAGTTGCTGTGCCAAGTGATTTTGATGGGCTCGCCTCTGTCCTCGTAGCGCACTTTTAGCACTTCGTCAAGGTATTGTGATAAATCAATCACCCTTTTGCTGAATTTCGCCACCTTTTCGTAGTTTGCTTCGTCTTTGAAAAGGTGCAGATAATCGTGGCTCATCATCCCCGCGCACGAGCCGCTTGGCACGATGATGGGGTAATCGCCCTCGAAGAGCTCGGCATTGTAAAGTGCCACAGCCTTTGTCTCATCGAAGTAGCCGGTGTTGTAGGACGGCTGCCCGCAACAGGTTTGATTTTTTTTGAAAATCACCTCGACATTTTCCTTGCGAAGCAGCCTGATGCCATTTAGCACACTCTCTTGCATAGCCGCAGAGCCCAAACAGGTGGCGTAGAAATAGACGATTTTGCTCATTTTTCCTCCTTTTTTGGAATTTGGTATCGTTGCGGCGCGTTCTTGCGGACGCTTTGCCGCTTTTGTTTTTTAAATTTTTGGTTTTTGAAATCCCTTAAATTTTAACATAAAATTACAAATTTTTAACTAAATTTAAATAAAAATTCACGCTTTTTATAACGCGGCGTGAATTTTTGTGCATTTTCCTTAAAAAATTCACAAAAAAGCTCGTCATTGCGAGACTTGCGAACGCAAGTCGAAGCAATCCATAAACGCGACTTGTCGCGTTTTTTGGGCGTGAATTTTTGCCTAAAACGCACCGAGTGCGTAGTGGATTGCTTCGGCGACTTTGTCGCCTCGCAATGACGAATTATCGTAAATTCACGCTTTTTCCGTGAATTTTGGATAAATTTAACCCAAAAATTCACAAAAACGCCAAAAATAAAGCCACTAACTCGGGCTGAGGCTTGTGGATGAGAAATCGATTTGGGCGGGCGCGGACTAGACATAATAGTCTGTCAAGCCCGCACAAATCGATTTATCGCCGCAAGCTAAGCCCGCTAACCACGCTAGCCCAAAGCAAATTCAAGGCGCGAAATGCCAAAAATTTAAAGAATTTTGTGAATTTCGCTAGAAATTCACAAAATTCACAGCACAATCAAAATCGCGCCAAAATTTACAGCTACTTCACCAGCGGCACTATCTCAGGGATAAACGCTTGCAGGAAAGTGGCTATGATAAGCGTCCAAATGCCGATTAAAATCACCAGCACTATGGACTTTTTCAGCGTGTATTTTAGCAGTTCGCTCTCGCGTCCCACGAGTCCGACAGCACCGCAAGCCACAGCTATGCTTTGTGGTGAAATCATCTTACCCACAACGCCGCCAACGGAGTTTGCCGCGATAAAGAGGGCTTGAAGTGCGCTGTTTAGCTCATTTGCGGCTGCTTGTTGCAGTGTGCCAAACAGCAAATTCGAGCTTGTGTCAGAGCCTGTGAGGAAAACGCCTAGCCAGCCGACAACGGGGCTGAAAAAGGCGTAGAGATTGCCTGTGGTTTGAGCAAATGCCATACCCAAGGTGTTTCCCATACCGCTGTTTTTGCTTATCATCGCAAAGCTTACCAAAAGCCCTATGGTTACGCAGGGAAAGAACATTTCTTTTATGGTTTCTTTCGCGCTTGCCACGACTTTCTCGCCACTAGTGCCGAGTATGAAAATGGAAATCAGCGCGGCTATGAGAATGGCGGTGCCAGCTTGATTTACTATGAGGCTGATGCCAAGGTTCATTCCCACGACCTTGCCTGTTTCAGGGTGCAGCACTTGCCCGCCAAAAATGCTCTCAAAGGGTATGGTAAAGCTGCTCCACGAGCCTATGGCTGCCTTTACTTGCGGGAAGGTCCAAAGCACCACTAGGGCGATGAGCAAGATAAAGGGCGACCACGCTTTGACGACCTTGCCAAAGGGGATACTCTCGCTGCTTTGTGCTGCCTTTACTTCCTTGCTTTCGCTGCCCTCTAACTTGTATTCGCCGCTTGCTTTCCAGCCTGTGATTTTCAAAAAGGCTGCGGTGCAAGCTATGGAAACAACGGCTGAGAGTATGTCGGGAAGCTCCGCGCCCAAGTAGTTTGAGCTTAAAAACTGCGTTACAACGAAGCTTAAAGCCGCTACGAACACCGGCGCAAAGGTTTCTTTCACGCCCTTAAAGCCGTCCATTAAGAAAACGACTACAAAGGGGATACAGAAGCTAAACGGAAAGAGCAAACGCCCTGCCATCGCGGAGATGGAGTATTGCTCGATGCCAAGCATATTTGTCATCGCTATGATGGGGATGCCCACCGCGCCAAACGCTACGGGAGCGGTGTTTGCCACGAGGCAAAGCCCAGCAGCTTGCAGCGGCTTTAAGCCAAGCCCCACGAGCAGCATTGCTGTGATGGCAACGGGTCCGCCAAAGCCTATGGCACCTTCTAAAAACGAGCCAAAGCAAAAGCCGATTAAAATCACCTGCACGCGCGCATCGGGCGTGATTTGCATAATGCTCGTTTTGATGATTTGCATAGCCCCTGACTTGTCCGCGATTTTATAGAGGAAAATCGCAGCCACGATAATCCACGCTATGGGCCAGATGCCATTGACGAAGCCTTGCGAAAAGCTCGCACCGATGAGGTTTAGCGGCATACCATACACGCTAAATGCCAGCACACCCGCAAAGACGACCGTGATGAGTGCTGAAATATAGACTTTCAGCTTTATCACAAGCAAGCAAAGCAGGAAACACACTATGGGCAAAAACGCCACAATCGCGCTAATGCCGATATGCCCAAGCGGGTCGAAAACCTGAGTGAATGTCATAGAGACTCCTTTGTAGAAAAATTTTTGGTTTCACTTTTTGATTATAGTCATTTTTATTTTTCGTTTTGGGTTGAATTTTAAATTTTTTTGCAAATTTTTTTGCGGGGTGTGTAAATTTGTAACTTTTTTTGGAAGGACTTTTTAAGGGTAAAAAATTTTTTTTTTTTTTTATAATTTT
>CAVJSG010000118.1:0-6194 GCA_963651895.1 Campylobacteraceae bacterium | reverse complement strand
CCCTTGATTTGTTTTTTTTTTTTTCCATTATACTCTTTTAAAAATTTTCACAAGGAGCAATTATGCGAATTCTCAGTCTTTTGTTTGCAAGTGCCATCATCGCGCTTGCTAATCCCGCGCCCTTTGGCTTTGAGCTTGGAAAAGCCACTTACAGCGAAGTTACAGCCAAGTATAGTCCCAAGCAAAGCGGCACAAACGCCATTTCACAGGGCAAGGCTATCACAATTTCTAGCTCAAACTTTGAGCTGGAGGGCTTACAAGGCGATGTCAGCTTCACCTTTGACGCCAACGACAAGCTCATCTATGTGGGTATGACTTTGCATAAGGACAAATTCAACGACATTTTGTCGTCCCTGTCCAAATACAAGGCGGTTAGCAAAAATGTCCCCTTTGTCGGCAACAAAAGCGCGAAATTCAAAGACGGCAACTGCGAGATTATCCTCGAAGCCCCGCATTTAAGCTTTTCGATGGAGCTTTACTATATCACCACTGAATTCAAAAAAGCCGTTGAAAACGCGAACAGGCAGGACGAGCAAAGCCGCAAGTCTAAGCAAAACTCTATGCTATAAGGGGTGAGAGATGAAAAAAGCACTTTTTATCGCACTTTGCGGTGCATTTTTTGCGGCGTTTTTTACGGCTTGTGGGGGCACAGCGACAAAAAGCACAGCGAAAAAGGCAGAAAGCACTGCACAAAAGCCTGTGAAAGAAGTTCCCAAAGACACCAAAAGCCTACTTAAAGCCGCTTGCGAGACGCAAAATTCAGCCCAAGCCTGCTTTGACCTTGGTTTTGAATACGGCAAAGATGACTACCCAAACGCAAACCGCTATTTTGCCAAGGCTTGCGATTTGGGCGATCAAATGGGCTGCGATAATTACAAAATTCTCAACGAAAGGGGAATTCGGTGAATTTTTGGCGAATTTAGCTAAAAATTTAAGAATTTAGGCTGAAATTTGCAACGAAAACGCGGAAATTTGAGAAAAAGAGTTGATTTTAACCAAATTTTAAGGGAGAAAAAATGAAAAAAGTAGTGTTTGCAAGCGTTCTTTTGGCGTTTGTATCGAGTTTCGTAGCCTGCAAAGAAGGCGGCGAAAGTGGCAAAATAAGCTACAAAAACGAGGTTTGCGTAGCCGATATGTCGATATTTGCTGGCACAGAGCCAAAATGCGAGGAAGGGCAAATCTTTTCCTTTCAGCCTAATCGCTGGGGCAATCAACAGCTGCCGATACTTGTGGCGAGCTATTTTTGCGACTTCAACGCACCCATAGTGCAGAACGAAAGCGGCGTAGCTTGCGTGTATAAACGCAAATATAACGCCAAAACGCAAGATGAGAATGCCACGAAGTAGCTGATTTATGGGCTTTTGGTGTGAATTTTTTGTTTGAACTTTGAGTTATTGCAAAAAAATTCACGCTTTTTTGTGAATTTTCACTACTCTCTCCCTCGTATCAAAATAAATTTCGCTTTTGGCGGTGATTTCTACCCTGCCTTGGGGGATTTTTTCGCACACTATGATGGGGCTGAGATTGTAGGCGTTAAAGGCGTTTGAGGCGTTTAAATCAATGCGCATTTTTGCGATTTTTGCCTTTAAAATTTGCAAATTTTCTGCCCTTAAATTTTGTGAATTTTTTAAGGTTTCGCCGCTAAATTTAATGCCATTTTCAAAATCTCCGCAGTCAAATTCACTGCCAAATTTAACGCCATTTTCAAAGCCCAAATTCCCAAAAACGCTCAAAAATTTAAGCCTCAAAGCGATTTCTTTTTCCACGCTCAAAGGCTTTTTTAAAAACTCGTCAAAGTCCTTGAATTTGCCCTTGCAGAGCGAATTTAAAAGCTCAAAATCCCAAAAAATCAGCTCATCTTTATGCACCCTTAAAATCCTGCCAAAGCCCGTCCTTTCAATGCTTTGCGAGGCTGCGTTAAAGCAAATTTTGCCATTTTTAAAATGCGAGTAAAACAAAATATGCGCCTTTATGGGCGTTTTGTTGTCGCAAATTTTCGCGCTCAAAAGGCGGTAGTTTAGGAATTTCTCGTGCACAAGAGTGAATTTAACGCCCCTTTTTTCGAGTTTCATCACCTTTTTGTAAAGCGCCATTCTATCCAAAATGCTAGTAGGTAGGACTTGGCGCGTGATGGGATTCATCAATTCATCGACAAAGGCGCGGTTTTGTCGCTGCCTAGTTAGCGCGTAAAGACAGCCGCAGTAGTTTTGATGATAAAGCATAGCCCTTTTTGCTAGCTCAAACTGCCGCTGTGTGCCGCCGTTTTTGCGAAAATCCGGCGCGACAAACTCGATGCCGTAAGGCTCGCACTGCTTTTTTAACGCGTTTTTAAGCTGCAAAAAGTCCTTTTTGGGACTCGTTAAAAGCGTGGTAGTTAGGCGTTTTTCGCCGATTTTGCGAGCAAATTTCACAGCCTTTTTGAGGCGCACATCAAAGCACAGCTCGCACCTTGCGCCCTTTTCAGGCTCGTTTTCAAAGCCCTTGACGGCGTTTAACCAAGCCTTAAAATCATAGCCGCCCTTGTAGAGTCTAACGCCTAATTTATCGCAGCTGCGCTTGACATCAAGGTAGCGAAGCTCGTATTCAGCGTGCGGGTGGATGTTTGGGTCGTAGAAAAAGCCCACTAACTCGTCATTTGGATAAAGTCGTTTCAGCTCGGACACGAAAAAATGGCTATCCACGCTGCAACAAATATGCACGAGCATCGCTCAAAGGCTCTCTAAAACGGCTTTTGCGTGCTCTTTTGCCCTGACATTGCGGTAAATTTGCGCGATTTTGCCGCCCTCATCGATGACGAAGGTGCTGCGAATTAGCCCTTCATACTCTTTTCCGTAGTTTTTTTTCAGCCCCCAAGCCCCATAAGCACGGGCTGCGAGCTTATCCGTGTCGCACAAAAGTGTGTGTTTTAGGGCGAATTTGTCGATGAATTTGCAGTGGCTTTTCGCGCTATCCGGGCTAACGCCCAAAATTACGGCGTTTTTTGCCAAAAATTCCTCGTAAAGTGCGCTAAAATCGTTCGCCTCTATGGTGCAGCCCGGCGTGTCGTCCTTTGGGTAGAAGTAAAGGACGATTTTTTTGCCCGCAAAATCTTTAAGCGAAAGCTCCACGCCGTCTTGGTTTAAAAGCCTAAATTCAGGGGCTTTATCGCCTATTTTTAGCTCTGCCATCACGCCTCGCCTCTCGCATCCCAGCACAGCGCGGTTTTGCCCTCATCATCCTCGCAGACATCGCCCATTCCCATTATGTTGTAGCCCGCATCCACATAATGAACCTCGCCCGTTACGCCGTTTGCAAGCTCGCTAAGCAGATACATCGCCGAATTTCCCACATCCTGCGTGCTGACATTGCGTTTGAGTGGCGCGTTTAGCTCGTTGTAGCGCAAAATCAGCCTGAAATCCCCTATGCCGCTTGCCGCCAGCGTCTTTATGGGACCTGCGGAGATGGCGTTTATACGCACTCCGCGCAAGCCTAAATCGCGCGCCAGATAGCGCACGGAGCTTTCCAGCGCAGCCTTTGCCACGCCCATCACATTGTAGTGTGGGATGTATCTCGCCCCGCCAAGATAGCTAAGCGTGAGGTAAGCCCCGCCCGCCCTCATCAGCGGCAGCGTGGCGCGAGTGAGTGCGAGCAGCGAATACACCGAGGTTTGCATAGCCACATTAAAGGCGTCCTTGCTAGTGTCTAAAAAAGCCCCATCCAAAGCCTCTTTGGGCGCGTAAGCCACGGCGTGCAGGACAAAATCCAGCTCGCCAAAGTCCTCTTTTAGCCGCTTTGTAAGCGCGTTTAAATGCGAGTCGTTATTGACATCAAGCTCATAGACGAATTTGGAGCCAAACTCCGCTGCGATGGGCTCTACACGCTTTTGCAAAGCCTCGTTTAAGTAAGTAAAAGCCAGCTGCGCCCCCTGCTCGCTGCAAGCCTTTGCGATGCCGTAGGCTATGGATTTGTTGTTCGCCACGCCCACTATGAGTCCCTTTTTGCCTTTCATTAGCATTTTTTATCCTTTTTTGATGAGATTTATCAAATTTATGAATTTTTTTGCCTCTAACGCAGCCGAGCCTATCAAAACCCCGCTGCAATGCCCTAAATTTAGGATTTCTCTCACATTGCTTTCATTCACACTGCCCCCATACAAGCATTTTGCGCCGCTTTTTTCGCTCAAAAAGCCCAAAATTTCGGCTATGTCGTGCAAATTCGCGCTCACGCCCGTGCCTATGCTATAAATGGGCTCGTAGGCGATGATGAGTTTATCGTAGCTCAAATCGAGCTTCACAAGCTGTTTTGAGAGGAATTCTTTGGTTTTGCCCGCGTTTTTTGTGTCTAAATTCTCGCCCACGCAAAGCACTATTTTATAAGCGTTTGCTTTGGCAAAGTCGAATTTTTTTTGCACTAAATCATCGCTTTCATTTAGCAAAACTCGCCGCTCGGAATGCCCCAAAAGCACGCACTCTATGCCAAATTCAGCCAAATGCTCGCTGCCGATTTCGCCCGTAAATGCGCCCTCTGCGGCAGGGTAAAAATTCTGCGCCCCCTGCGTAAAGGCAAACTCGCCCTTTAAAAACGCGGTGCTTGGGGGGAAAACTAGGATTTCATTTTGTGAATTTTCGTCCTTTGCGCCTAATTTTTGGGCGTTTGCGTTTTCTTTTTTCAAAAACTCATCAATCTCGCTGGCATAGCCTTGAAAGCTCGCCCTAGTGTGATTGCACTTTAAATTCGCCGCGAAAATCATCTTTTGTCCTTACTCCGTGAATTTCCACAAAATTTTCTCGTTATGTTAGCAATATCGTTTTAATAAATTGATAAAATATCACAAAAATTCACGCGAATTTGGGGGAAAATCAAAAAGAGTGGCGAAAATTCACACAAAGGCATAGAATTTGCGTGAATTTTTCTTAAATTTACAAAAAAATTCACAAAAAAGGGGGGCGAAAATGGCGAAAATAAACGGCAGAGATGGCAAAAATGGCGAAAACGGCAAAAATGGCAAAGGCTACAAGGACTACAAAAAGGCGTTTTACTCGAAGTTAGAGAGCGTTTATTTGGGCGTGAAAATCAAGGATTTTCATCAGCAAAACGCCGCAAAAAGCGGTTTTAACAACCTTTTGAGTATAAAAAGCGAGTATTTTGGCGAGGTTAAAAGTCGGCTTGAAGCTAAAATCGCAGAGCTTTTTGGTAATGACGGCGGATTTTCAAACACCCCACAAAGCACCACGCAAAGCCACAAACAAGCCCCAAACGCCGAGAAAAACGAGCTTTACAACAAACTTTACACCTTTTTTGACAGCTACTTAAACGACACAGGCACGCCATTTTTCAACGACACGCCCATTTACAAAAATATCTACGCGCGCATTTACAGCAACTCAAAGGACACTGCGCTCTTTTACAAAACGCAAAATCTCTACTATGTCAAAAGCGACACGCTTTATGAGAGTGCAATCCTCGTAGCACCAAGTGAGAGTTTTCAAATTCACTTTGATGCGAGTGAATTTAAACAAGCTGCGACAAATGCCAAAAACAAGCTAAATTTCAGTTTCAAAAACGCGCTCACTCAGGGCGAACTCCCTACCATTGAGATAAAGGTTAGTAATGAAAACGCCCTTTTTGAGGACTTTTCCCCCGTTTTTTCGACAAATGATTTTAGCAAAAGCGACTCCAAGAAAGGCACGGTAGGCTTTATGGAGTTTTTGCAAGAAAATCACATCGACAAGGATGAGGCGAGAAAGCTTTTCGCCGCCTACAAAAAGCAAAATGAAGTGGATTTTTTCATCCACAAAAACGCGGGCGAGTTCCTAAAAGAGCAGTTTGATTTGTTTTTCTACGGCTACATTTTCAAGGACGAGCACACGCAGTGGGAGTTTGAGCGTATCGCGCACCTTAAAAAGCTCCGCGAAATCGCGCTTTACGCCATAAAACTCATAGCCGACTTTGAAAACGAGCTAAAAGCCTTGTGGTTAAAACCCAAATTCGCCAAAACCACGCACTATGTTTTTAGCATTGACGCCATTTTACAAAATGCCAAAGACGCCCACGCGCTTTTAGAACGCATTTTCGCAGACGAGGGCTTTGAGGGGCAAATTGATGAGTGGAGAGAGTTAAATTTGGTTGATGAAAATTTTGATATTTCGTTTTTGCGTGAATTTGTGGAAAACCAAAAGTCCCCCGCCCTTGCGGAGGGGGATTTAGGGGGCGGG
>CAVJSG010000117.1:4665-6199 GCA_963651895.1 Campylobacteraceae bacterium | reverse complement strand
CTTTATCCGCCATCGCGTAGCCTTTTGCGCTGATTCTTGCGCCTGAAAGCGCTTGCTGAATGTAACTTTGCATTGTTGCTCCTTTGTGTAAAATGCGTGAAATTCAAGGGAATTTTGAATTTTAGCTCAAAAAATTTGAATTTTTAAACTCAAATTTGAATTTTGGCTCAAAAATTTTGAATTTCAAGGCGTATTATAAAGCATTACACCTAGTGTTTGTCAAGGGGTTTGGGAAAAAAATTTAAAAAATTTGCAAAATTTGTGAATTTTCTAAATTTCCGTAAATTTCTCGCCCAAAATTCACGCTTAACTTTACTCAAATTCGAATTTGGCGTGAATTTTTTGCTTAAATTCAAAATTTTGGGCGTGAATTTCGCCCAAATTTCGTGCAAAATTCACGCCCAAACGCACCCAAATTCATCGTTTGTCAAACGCACTTCCCGCACTGCCCGCAAAGTCCGCAGCCGCGCCAGCGTAGCTTTCAGTGGCTTTCATATCATCTTGCACAAAAGCGATTTTATTTCGCGCACTTTTGTAAGCCGCATCGCCCATAAACAAGTTGTGTGGGGGCTTTTTTAGGCGCGAGGTTTTGTAGATGATTTGCGCGAATTTCGCCGGGTCGCCCGCCTGCTTACCATTAAAAGCGGCGGTGCTTTGCAAAAACGCCTCGCGCTTGGCGTTGTAAGCGGCGATTTGCCCCTCGCCCAAAGCCACGGACGCGCCCAAAAACTCGGTGCGAAAGCCCGCTGGCATCACATTTATCGCCGCGATGCCAAAGTCCGCGCACTCTAACCCCAGCCCCTCGCTGAGCGCAGAGAGCGCGAATTTGCTCATACTATAAGGCGTGGAGGCGTTTGGCACGCGAAAGCCCGCGATGGAGCTTAGGTTGTAAATCCGCGCCCTAATGTTGTCCGCACCCCCACCCTCGCGCAAAGCCTGCGGGCGCAGGATTTTGAGCGCATTTTGAGCGACTAAAAATGGCGCGAAAACATTCACCTCAAACTGCTCGCGCAACTGCTTTTCGCTCACTTCCTCGACAAAGCCCAGCAGCCCGTAGCCAGCGTTATTTACGACATTATCAAGCCGCCCGAATTTTTCTTTCACGGCGTTGAGATTTTGCGCGATTTGTGCGTCAAGATTTTTTTCGCGTCAAATGTCAGCACGAGGGGCAGGAAATTTTCACTCGTGGCAAGCCCTTTAAACTTCGCCTCCACGCCCTTTTTGCGCGAGGTAATGGCGACTTTATCGCCCTTTTGCAGTAGGTATTTTGCCAGCGCAAACCCCAGCCCACCGCTACCGCCGGTGATGAACCACACTTGCGGATTGTTTTGCGAGTTTTGCATTGTGTTTCCTTTCGCTGAATTTTGTGAATTTTTGCTTAAATTTGCCGAATTTTTGGCTGAATTTAAATTTGAATTTGCGCTTGAATTTGCCGCATTTAGCAGAGACGGAAACGCCGCCACTGCGCCTAGTGTTGCCGTGAATTTCGTGGAATTTGCTAAAAATTCACGCCGTCTTTGTGATAGAATTTTGC
>CAVJSG010000117.1:0-4655 GCA_963651895.1 Campylobacteraceae bacterium | reverse complement strand
CATTTTTGCCCCTTTAAAATTTCGCTAAATTTTTAAAATTCACGCAAATTTAGCTTAAAATTTGCGTGAATTTTGAGTGAATTTACAAAAATTTCACGCCTTAAATCCCGCCAAATACCTTATTTTCTCAGGGTCGCGGTGGTCTAAAAATAGTGTTTTGTTCGTATCCAGCGCGGCGATTTTGCCCTTATCATCAGCACTTAAAGCGAAGTCAAAAACGGCGAAATTCTCCGCCATCCGCGCCTTGCGCGTGGTTTTTGGGATGACGGCGATGCCGCGTTCAATCAGCCAGCGCAAAATCACCTGCGCGGGCGTTTTGCCATACTTTTCGCCGATTTTTTTCAACACCGCGTTGCTAAAAATCCCATTTTGCCCCTCGGCAAAACTCGCCCAGCTCTGCACCGCCACGCCCAAGTCCTCGTTTAGCTTTTGCTCGGCGGTTTTTTGGAAAAATGGGTGCAGCTCGATTTGATTTAGCGCGGGCTTCACCTCGTTAAACATCGCAAAATCCGTGAGTTTGTCGGGGTAAAAATTGCTTACGCCGATGGCGCGAATCCTGCCCTCATGCAACAGCCGCGTCATCGCCCGCCACGCGCCGTAGCTGTCGTTGTAGGGCTGGTGCAAGAGATACAAATCCACGAAATCCACGCCTAGCTTCTTGCAACTCGCCTCAAATGCGCCCAGAGCCTTGCTTTCGCTAATGTGGCTTATCCACAGCTTCGTTTCGATGAACAAATCCTCGCGCTTTAAGCCGCCTTTCATCGCGGTTTTAAGCGCGTTTCCTATGCCCTCCTCGTTGCCATAAGCCTGCGCGGTGTCGATGAGGCGGTAGCCCACAGAGAGCGCATCCTCCACGCAGCGTTGCGCCTCGGCGTTTGGGATTTGATAAGTCCCGTAACCCAAAATGGGCATCTCAACGGGCTTTAAAACCCCGTTTTTCAGTGTGATGGTTTGCATTTTTGCTCCTTTTGAAGTGGAATTTACGGCATTTGCGCCGCTTTTGGTTGAAGTTTTGGGCGAATTCTTGCTCGAATTCGCACTCGCTAACAATGGCGACATAGCCACTGCACCTACTGCTACGCCGAGTTTTGTCGAGTTTTTGATGAAATCTCGGCGAGATTGTGAATTTTCACTCATTTTTTGTCCTTTCTGTGAAAATTTTGCTGACATTATAAAGCATTACACCTAGTGTTTGTCAAGGGGGAAGTTGAAATTTTTGAAAAAAAATTTGAAAAATTTGCAAATTTTACGCGAAAATTCGCTCAAAATTCGAATTTGGCGTGAATTTTTTGGCTATGGATTGCTTCGGCGTTTCACCCTCGCAATGACGAATTAAATCTCAAAAATTCAGCAAACATTCACAAATTTTCACCCTCGTGGCGAAAGTTAAACCAACTTCGCTATAATCGCTCGCAAATTTCACAAAAATTCACACTTCACAAAGGGGTTAGCCGTGATAAATGCTGAGAATTTCAGGCAGGTTTTGGAGCTTTTGGGCTTTGTTTGCGATGGGCAAGGCGAAAATTTAGCGGCGCAAAATGCGAAAAATCAAGGCGCGAACGCAAAACGAGAGAGAGAGAGAGAGAGAGAGTAAGGACGGCGTGGGGAGTTTGATAAATTCGCACACAAACTCCGAAAATTCACGCTTCCAAGCACACCAAAAACAAGGCACAAAATACAAAAAACGCTACTCCAAATTTGGCACACAAGATTTATTTGACCAAACCAGCGATACCTTCATAGAGGTTGATTTTGAAAACGAAAAAATCACCTACGCACCACTAGATACAAGCTTTGGCGAGGGCGAGTATCCAAGCGAGGATAAAGAAAGCAAAGGCTTTATCATCCATCGCCGCACCACGACAAATTTCAGCTCAAAGGAAAATTTCGTCTGCCTTTTGGCAGTGGACGCGCTTTTAAGCAAGGGCTATGAGGCAAGGCATATTATTTTAGAGCCCACATTTCAAGTGGGGCATAATCAGCAAGTTTATGGCGATATTTTGGTTTTAGATAAGGTTTTCAAGCCACTTTGCCTAATCGAAAACAAAACCTACGGCGCGGAATTTGACAAAGAATGGCGAAAAATGCGCGAAAACGGCGGGCAGCTTTTCAGCTACTACGCGGTAAATAAAACGCCGCATTTGTGCCTTTTGGCTTATGATTTTGAGGAAACTTTGCAAAAAATCATCTACAAAAGCCACATCATCACAACCATTGATAATAAAAAACACCTTGACATCATCAACGCTGACATCACGGACACGGAAAAACAAAAGCTAGGATTTGACGACCCCAAAAACGCCAACGCCAAGGATTATTTCAAGGTATGGAACGAAAGCTACTCATTAAGCTACACCACCAAGGGCTTGTTAGAAAGCAGTGTCGCGGCTTACAGCGTGGGCAAGGAAAAATACACCACAGAGGATTTAGAAGTCGTCCCTTACAGCGAGATAGCAAGCATTTACCACACCTTTGCCACCATTTTGCGCAACAACGCCATAGGTAACTACGAAAACACCTTTTACATCCTTGTGGATTTGTTTTTGTGTAAAATCATAGACGAGCGGCAAAACCCACAGGACTTGCAGTTTTACTACAAGGGCGTGGCGTATGATAGTCCGTTTGACTACATAGATAGGCTTTTGAGCCTTTATGAAAGGGGCATTGACACGCTTTTTAAGAAAAAAGTCGTCAATGTCTCAAAAAGCGAAATCGACAAGCTTTTTACCCAAGCCAAAAGGCACAAGGGCAAATTCAAAGACAAAATCCAAAGCATTTTCGACAAACAAAAGTATTTCAACATTAAAAAATTCAACTTCATCGAAGTCGAAAACGAAGAAGAATTTTTCATAAATTTCAAAGTCCTCATCCAAATGACGAATTTAATCCAAGATTTCTACATCACCCAAAGCGAAAATAATCAATTTTTGGGCGATTTGTTCGAGGGCTTTTTGAACCGCTCGGTGCATCAAACCGAGGGGCGATTTTTCACGCCCACACCCATTACAAATTTCATCATTTATTCTCTGCCGCATTTAGCCGGCGCGCCAAAGGTGCTGGACTTTGCTTGTGGGGCGGGGCATTTTTTAACCGAATTTGTCGCGCACAATCCAAACGCCAAACTCTACGGCATAGAAAAAAACAAAGATTTATCCAAGGTCGCCAAAACCGCCTGCGTTTTGCATAACGCCAACGAAGCGAGCATTATCTTTCAAGACGCGCTAGATAACATCAAAGAACGCTACGCCCAAGAGTTTGAAAACGCGAGTTTTGATTTAATCCTCTCAAATCCGCCCTACTCAGTCAAGGGCTTTTTAAGCACGCTTGATAAAATCGACAACTTCACTTTAAGCGAGGCGGTGGATGCCAAAAGCTACGAGACAAACGGCGCGATTGAGTGCTTTTTCATCGAGCGCGCCAAGCATTTTTTAAAAGAAAACGGCTTGCTGGCGCTGGTTTTGCCCGTTAGCATCTTGCAAAAGGCGCAAATTTATGAAAAAACGCGCGAAATTTTATTCAAGCATTTCAAAATCCTAGCCATTGCCGAGATGAATTCGCGCACCTTTGGCTCCACAGGCACGCAAACGGTGATTTTATTTGCCAAACGCGTGGAAAAATACGCGCAGGATTTGCTAGATGCGCTAAAAGAGGCGGAATTTGATGACGAGTGCGTTAGCCAAGACTTCCAAGAGAGCCATTTTTTAAGGGAGTATTGCGAATTTATGGGCTATGAGACGGCGGATTTTAAGGCGTTTATGAATGGCGAAAATCCATCGCCAAATTTGCAAGAAAGCGAGGTTTTTAAAGAATATCAAAGCGACTTTGACTCTGACAAGCCCAAGGTTTTCAAAAAAGAAAAAAACAAAACAGCTCAGCAAAACCACGCCAAATTTTTGGAGCAAATGCGTAAAATCGAATTTGAAAAAATGCTTTATTTTGCGCTTGTTAAAGATGAAAAAATTCTCATCATTAAAAGCCCAAATGATAAAAACCAGCAGGGCAAAACCAACAAAGCCAACATCGTTAAATTTCTAGGCTATGATTGGAGTAAGCGCAAGGGCGATGAGGGCATCAAATACCAAACCGCCCAAGAAATAGACGAACTCAAAGAGAGCAAAGACGACAGCGATGAGGAAAAGAAAAGCAAGGAAGCCCTGCGCAACATCAACTCCATAAAACGCATAAAAACCCCACTTTACAACCCAAGCGACAAAGATGATACGAGCAAATTAAACACCGCTTTGCGTGAATTTATCGAGCTGCAAGATAATACGGCGCGCGATGAAAACGCAGAATTTAAATTCGCGCAGCTTTTGGAGAATTTGCAGCCTAAAGAGACGGATTATTACAGCATTTTTGTGAATGATTTGGCGGATATGATAGACTTTTCGCGGGCAGATTTTGGCAAGGCGATTAGTTTGAATACCTTTGTTTTTGTTAATCCTTTTGAAAATTCTAAATTTGAGTTAGTCAAACTCTCTCAAATATGCGATTTAAATAAATTCTCAAACCAAACAAGTGCCGAGCATATAGCGAATATGAATTTAGGCTCTGGCAATGTTAAACTTCTGCCAAGCTCAAAAAACTACGACTGGCTCACAAGCGAGGAAGTTGCGGGCGAATTTTTAAACGAGGGCGAAGTCATAGCATTAGGC
>CAVJSG010000116.1:5457-6266 GCA_963651895.1 Campylobacteraceae bacterium | reverse complement strand
CCACGAAAAAGCTCGTAGCCTCGGCACTCAAAGCGTTTGTGAGCGCGAAAATCAGCTCCCTAACGCTAAATTCCACTATCATCGCGCGCAGTTTGGCGATTTTCTCATCACTCAGCTCGTCAAGCACGAAGTAAAGCCCGTTGAAACTGCCGCTTTCCTCCAAAATCAAAATATCCTTCGCGCTCTCAACCACGCACAGCAGGGCTCTGTCGCGCTCATCGTCCGCGCAAACCTCGCACAGCTCGTTCTCGCTCAAAGCCCCGCACCTGCTGCACGGCTTTATGAAGCGGATGGCGTTTTCGATGTCTTGGGCGAGTTTCGTGCCCGCGAGGTGATTTTGCAGGCTCACAAAATAGGCGAGCCGTATCGCCGTTTTTTTGCCTATGGTCGGCAGGCTCGCAAAACTCGCCACTAATTCGTTGAATTTTTCGCTGTTTTTTTTCATTGTTTTTTTTGAAATTCCTTAAATTTTTTGGTGTTTTGTGAATTTTTTGCCCAAAATTTGCTAAATTTTTGGGGGTTTTAAACATTTTGTAAATTTAATTAACATTTTTTAAAATGGCAAACGCCACAGCTTTTTTGTAGTATGGATTGCCACGCTTCGCGCGGATGCGCTCGCTCGCAATTACGCGTAAAATAAATTTCCCAAATTTCCCCTACTTTTTCTCACTCTTTTCTTTCTCGCCTTTTTGCCCCTTTTTATCATCCTTTTCGTTGAGTTCCCTGTCTGTGATTACCTTAAAACAATGGTTTGAGCCTTTGTATTCGTAGTGAAGCTCGAAATTATGGCTTTGGCAGATTTTATCCAC
>CAVJSG010000116.1:0-5397 GCA_963651895.1 Campylobacteraceae bacterium | reverse complement strand
GGTCTTATCCACTATGTAAAGCCCTAGCCCCATACCTTCTTTGGCGTTGCCCTTCTCGCGAGTAAAGGGTTTTAGGTATTCGGCGAAGTCTTGCTTGAACGCCTTGCCCTTGTTTCGCACCGCAAAGCCGCCCGCAAAGCACTCGATGACGCACTGTCCGTCATCTGAGTATTTTAGCGCGTTTTCGATGAGGTTTTTAAGCACGAGCGCAAAGCCGTCCAAATCGGCATTTAGCGTGTATTTGCCTTTCTTTTTGATTTTAACCTTTTTGTCAAATTCAGCGTCTAAAAGCAGCTCTTTCGCCCTTTCTAGCACATTCTCAAAGCTCTGAGGCTTGATTTCAAGGACGTAGTTTTTAGAAAAGAGGCTTTCTATCTTGGCGGACTCGTTGATGAGGGCGTCAAGGCGCGTGAAAATATCCACTAGCCGCTCTTTTTGCTTTTTTTCTTTCATCATCTCAGCCACGAGCCTGCCCTTGCCGATGGGGGTTTTGAACTCGTGCATTATGGTGCGCAAAAAAAGCTGCCTAGACTCGACTAGCTCACGCATCTTATGCACGGTGCCTGAAAACTCCGTGGCGATTTCGCCGATTTCGTCCTTATCGTAGCCCCTCGCGGAGAAATTTCCGTTTTTGGTGCTGATGACTTGCTTTCGTAGCCTTTCAAGCAAATTTAAATGTTTAATGATATATAAATACAAAGCAAACGCCGCAAGCAAGGACAGCACAAAACCAAGTAGCAGCACCTCGAAAAAGATATAGTCCTTTTTGCTCGAAAACAGCGTGCTTTCGCCGCCTTTTTGATGGCGCAGATAAAAGTCGTGCTTGTAGCCAAGCGAGGTGAAAATGCCAAATTTCGTGTCTATCTTGCCCGCGACTTCGCCCTTGTATAGCGTGTTTGCGATGAGTGCGACATCATCGATGACGCTAAAACCGCGATTTGCGAGATACAAGCTAGCGTTTATGTCCCTGTTTTCAGCGTCCGCCTCACTCAAAGCCTTTAAAATTCTCTGCTGATAGTCATTTTGAGACCTATAATCCGAGTCAAGCACCAAGCTAATGCACACAGAAAAAAGAACGCAAACAAACAAAAAGACAACAAGAAATAAACAAGTTATCTTTGCCCTTAACGAAAACTTCATCCTATGAGCTTATAGCCTATTCCGCGCACGGATAAAATGTGCTTTGGCGCCTTTGAGTTGTCCCCAAGCTTCGTCCTCAGCCGCCCGATGATGACATCAAGGCTCTTGGAATTCTTATCTTTCATACTTTTGCAGTGCTTGACAAGCTGCTCGCGTGGGATGGCAAAGCCGTGCTGAGAGTAGAGATAGTCCAAAATTTCATACTCCGCGGGCGTTAGTGTCAGCACCTCGCCCTTGTAGGTAATCTCGTGGCGGAGATTATTCACGCTAAATGCTGAATTTGTAGGCTTTTGCGGAGGCTTTACCTCGGCTGCGCGCTTGGAGCGGCGGATTAAACTCATAATCCTCGCATACATTTCCTTGGGGTCGTAAGGCTTTGGCAGATAGTCATCCGCGCCGATTTGAAGCCCCACGACTTTATCGCTTAAATCCCCCCTCGCGCTTGAAATGATGATGGGTATGTCGCTCTTGGCGCGAATTTCGCGGCAAAGCTCCAAACCATCGGTGCCCGGCAGGGTTAAATCCAAAATCAAGCAGTCAAAATCCCCCAAATCAAGCCCTGAAACAGGCGTGGGGTCCTCGTAATTTGTGATTTTGAGGTTAAATTGCGCCAGATATTCGCTCAAAAGTGTCGCAAACTCCGTGTCGTCCTCAATCATCAGTATGTTTGTCATAGCCTTTCCTTTTGTAGAAGTTAAATACATTGTAACAAAGAATTGTTAAATTTAACCTAACATTATGAAAATTTTTATAAAATAATTTCTATTTTTGGCAAAAAGGTAACAAAGTGGAGATTGACTACTACGAATTGCTCGAAATTTCAAGGACGGCAGACAAGGACACCATCAAAAAAGCCTACCGCAAGCTAGCCTTGCAGTATCACCCCGACAGAAACGCCGGCGACAGCGAGGCTGAGGCGAAATTCAAGCTCATAAACGAAGCCTACGAGGTGCTTTCTGATGATGAAAAACGCTCGGTGTATGATAGATACGGGCGCGAGGGGCTTAAAAGTGGGGGCTTTGGCTTTGAGGGCTTTGACTTTGGCGACATTTTTTCAAGCTTTTTTGGCGGCGGCTTTGGCGGCAGGGCTAGAAATAGAGGCGCACAGGATGCTTACAACGCAAATTTGGCTGTAATGCTGAATTTAAGCTTCAAAGAAGCCGTTTTTGGCTGCAAAAAGAGCGTGAAATTCACATACAAAAGCGCGTGCGAGGCTTGCAAGGGCTCAGGCGCAAAGGGCGGCGAGCTAAAAACTTGCTCAAAATGCGGCGGCAAGGGGCAAGTGGGCGCACAAAGGGGCTTTATGACCTTTGTGCAAACCTGCCCGGAGTGCGGCGGCGTGGGGCAAGTCGTAAAAGAAAGGTGCGAAAAATGCGGCGGGGCGGGCTTTGACGAGCTTAATGAGAGCGTGGAAGTGCAGGTGCCTGAGGGCATTGATGATGGTATGAGTTTGCGCGTGGCAGGCAAGGGCAATGTGCTTAAAAGCGGCTCGCGTGGGGACTTGCTCGTGCGCGTGAGCGTGGCGGAGGATGAATTTTTCGTGAGGGACAGCGCGGATGTGTATATAGAATTCCCTGTTTTCTTTACTCAGCTAGCCCTCGGGCAGAAAATAAAAGTGCCCACGCTGCGCGGTTCAGCCTTTTTGCAGCTACCTCTTGGGGCGAAAAATGGCGACAGGTTTGTGCTAGAAAATGAGGGCATAAAGGACATAAGAAGCGGTAAAATGGGGCGGCAAATCGTGCAAATTGCCGTGAAGTTCCCAAAAAAGCTAAACGATGAGCAAAAAGAGCTGCTAAACAAGCTAAATGAGAGCTTTGGCGTGAATGATGAGGGCTTAAATGACGAGCAGAAGGGCTTTTTCGACAAAATCGCGGAGTGGTTTAGGGGGTGAATTTTTTATGGCAAATTTGGCGCGGAATTTGGGGTAAAACAAGCGTTTGTCGAATATCGCAAATGTGATTTATAGCCCAGAGACTAGTTAATCCGAATTCAAAAAAACCAACAAAAAATGCTAAAAATTCACACCAAAACTCGGCAAAAGGAATAAAATGAAAGCAAGCATTTACGAGTATCAGCGTGGGATGGACGACATTGAGAGCGACATTTTGCAGCGCGTTTTAAGCCACGCGCAAAATTACGAAAGTAAGGATTACGGCGAGCAAAGCGTAAAAAACGCCCTTGCAAAAGCACGCGCAAAGCACCTTGAAATAGAGGATTTAAAGGCACTTTTAAGCGAGGCTGCCGAGCCTTTTTTAGAGGACTTAGCCGCGCTCGCACGCGCAAAAACCAAGCAGCATTTTGGCAACGCTGTGGCACTTTTCACGCCGCTGTATCTCAGCAATTTTTGCGAGAGCAAATGCGTGTATTGCGGCTTTCAAAAGGGCAACGCCATCGCGCGCGCGCGGCTAAATGAGGGCGAAATTCACGCCGAAATGCGCGCCATCGCCGCCACAGGCTTGCAAGAACTGCTACTTTTAACGGGCGAGGGCAGAGCAAACGCCAGCGTAGAGTATATTGCTCGTGCTTGTGCTGCTGCAAAGGGCTATTTTAAGGTAGTTGGCGTGGAGGTGTATGTGATGAACGCCGATGAATACGCACTTTTGCACGAGTCAGGCTGCGATTTTGTAACTATTTATCAAGAAACCTACAACCCCGAAAAATACGCTAAAATCCACATTTTCGGCGAAAAGCGCGTCTTTCCCTACCGCTTCAACGCCCAAGAACGCGCACTGCTAGGCGGTATGCGCGGCGTGGGCTTTGGCGCGCTTTTGGGCATAGATGACTTTCGCAAGGATGCCCTAGCCACCGCACTTCACGCGGCTTTTTTGCAGCAAAAATACCCTCACGCCGAGCTTTCACTCTCTGCCCCAAGACTTCGCCCCATTTTAGGAAACCGCAAAATTTCGCCGCGCGAAGTGAGCGAAAAACGCCTATTACAAGTGCTTTGCGCTTATCGCCTCTTTTTGCCCTTCGCAAATATCACCATCTCCACGCGCGAACGCGCCGCATTTCGCGACAACGCCGTGAATTTGATGGCGACAAAAATTTCAGCTGGCGTTAGCGTGGGCGTTGGCGAGAGGGCGGGGGAGAAAAAGGGCGATGAGCAGTTTGAGATTTCGGACTCGCGCTCGGTTGATGAGGTTTTAAGTGCCATAAAATCAGCGAATTTGCAAGCCGTGATGGGCGATAGCGTGTTTGTGGGGTAAGGAATTTGTGCTTTGGCATAAATTTTGTAGTGAGATTTTTTGAATTTTGGTGTTTTTTTTGTGGGGCTTTGAATTTGGCTGGCGGGGCTTTTTGCGATAAATCAATTTTGTGGGGCTTGACAGACGCTTCGCTTTTAGTCTAGTCTGCGCCCCACAAAATCGATTTCTCATCAAAAATCCGCGCCCTTAACTTGAATTTAATGGAAAATTCACAAGCGTGAATTTTCGCTTTGATTTTAAGTAAATTTTGTGAATTTTTGTGTTAAATTCACAATTTCAAGCTGAATTTTGCAAAAAATTCGCAAAGATACAAAAAAAGGCAAAAAATGTGGGACAAAAAAATCATAGCCATTACCGATAGACACGCCGTCAAAGGCGATTTTTTGAGCTTTCTAACAAGGCTTGCTCGCGCAAAGCCTGATGCCATCATACTTCGCGAAAAAGATATGCGCGAAAACGACTACTACGACTTGGCTAGGGATGCGCTGAAAATTTGCAAAAAGCAAAAAATCGTGTGCTTTTTGCACAGCTTTGACAAGGTAGCCTTAAAGCTCGGACACCGATATTTTCACTGCCCGCTGGACATTTTACGCGCAGAACCGCGGCTGGTGCGCTATTTTCATCTCATCGGCACCTCGATACACTCGCAGAATGAGCTTTTTGAGGCGCAAAGTTTTGGCTGCAACTACGCGCTTTTTGGGCATATCTTTGAAACCCTTGCAAAGCCCTTGTTGCAGCCGCGCGGCGTGGATGAGCTGGCAAAAATTTGCCAAAAAAGCAAAATCCCCATTTACGCTGTGGGCGGCATAAACGCCCAAAATATCGCGCTTTTAAAGGATAGCGGCGTGGCTGGGGCTTGTATGAAGGGCATTTTAACCCAAGAAAAAAGGCTAAAAGCCTATATAGCCTTGTGCGCGAAGGAATTTGGCAAGTGAGCGTGCGATTTTTGCGCCTTGCGCATTCGTAAAGGTCGCTAGTTGAGGCGTTTTGGTAAATTTTGATTAGTTTGCTATTCACAAGGTAAATTTTCATTAAATTTATCTTAAAATTC
>CAVJSG010000115.1:0-6341 GCA_963651895.1 Campylobacteraceae bacterium | reverse complement strand
TCCCATACCTAAACCCCAAATTCCCGCCATAATAATTAAGCCCGCTGTCGTAGCGTTTAAACGCGCCCTCTAAATTTAGCTTAAAGCGTCCCCACGCCAGCACCTGTGCGCCCAAATTTACGCTGATGGCGTTGCTGTAAGCCTTGTTTTCGTAGCTGATTTCGTTGCCGTCTGAGCGCAAGAAAAGGTGCTTGTGCGAGTTGTAAAGCCTGTTTTCAAAGCCTATTTTGCCATAGGCGGCGGCGTTTTTGGCAAAGAAATAATGCCCCTCAACGCCCACCACGCCGTCAAGCACATAGGCTTTGTAGCCCTGTGCCTCAAAGCCAAGTATGCTTTTAAAGGCACTTTGCATCTCCGCGTAGTTTTGCACCCCTACAAAAGGCTTGATGGAGAGCGTTTTGCCAAAACGAGCCCCAGCCAAAAGCCCTAAATTTAGCTGATAATTGTTGAATTTCGAGGTGGAATTTAGCGTGAGGGCTTGGTGCCATTGATTGTCTATGGTAAAGCTTCCCAGCAAGAAATTTGCATTCACATCCAACTCCCAAATGCCCTGTGCGTAGCGGTTCAGCGTGCCAAGCTGCAACAAATGCGCTGTGGTGTCGCTACTTTGCGTGCTTAAATCCTGCCTAGCCGCGCCGTAAGCGTAGGCTGCGTAAATTCGGTTTGTCAAAGCACCCATTTTGTAGTTGCTGCCAAGCGTAAAGCCCGCCACATAGCCGCTCGCGCCGTCTGCTCGCAAGAGTGCGCCCACAGGGGCGAGGTAAAAGTCCCTGCTGGGCTTTTCGCGCAAGGCTCTCACGCGTCTGCCGCTGTCAAGGCGCACATTTGAGGCGGCTGCCAAACGCCTTGCAGTAAAGGTGCTTTGTATGGGCGCAAGCAACGCATCGCCTCTAAATGCGTTTATGAGGCTTTTGGGCTGCGTTACAGCGGCGTTTTTTAGGGCTTTGTCCGTGTCGGCAAGGGCGGTTTTAAGCTCGCTAGTGCTAGCAAAACTCGTCAAAAAATTTGCTTTTTCTTGCATAGTGGCGTTTAAAATGCCCTGTTCGTTTGAATTTAAGCCCTCTTTAAAGCTATCTAATGCGTTTTTGCCGCCACTTTCGCCGCCTGAACCGCCTCCGCCGCCCGAGTCGCCGCCTTTTATGCTTACCGTAACCTTGCCGTCCGCGTAAGTCGCACTCAAAAGCTCGTTTAGGTTAAGAAAGGTCGGCGCACCGCCGTCAAGCCCACTCGCCGTGCCTGTGATAATGGTATATGTTTGCCCTATATTTACATTTGTTAAATTTACATTCACAATGCCGCTAGAATTCGCCAAATTTCCTTGCAGCTGCCCCATAACGCCGTTTAAAAGCCCAAAAGTCAGCGTGGAGCCTTGTTTGTTTTGCAAGGTGTTGCCCACGACAAGCGTGCCGCCGTAAATTTGTATGGTAGAGGCTTGCCCATCCTTACCCTCGCTGATAAGGGTGCCACTTACCTTTACCGAACCGCCTTTTATTATGATATTTCCGCCGCCGCAAATCCCCTGTGTGCGACAATCCGAATTTGTATATATTTGTCCGCCATTTAAAACGCTGCCCGTGATGATAGTGGTAGCGTCAGTGTTTGTGAAATTTGCTACGCTAGATTCAGTCGTAGCCACCGTTTTTTTCTGTCCCACATTGAAAAAATTGCCATTTATGGTAAGCGTGCCGCCGCTATTTGTCAGTTCTTTGTAAGAATGCGTGCTATTTGCCGTTATGGTAAGCTTGGAATTGTTTATAGTTACTATGTTATTGTTTGTAAAGCTAGTTACATTTACCGCTAAATTTGCGTTATTTGTAAGGGCGACACTAGCGTTAGAAAACAAGGTAAAAGCCGTTGTAGTCGCGGTGTCGGCGTTGAAAGTAAGCGAGGAATTGTTTAGGCTCATTTTGTATTCTAGCAAAATGGAGCTAAATCCGTTTATAACGAGGTTTGAGTTAGGGTTTATAGTGGTGTTGCCCATATAAAATGGAGTTGTCGTTTTTTGGCTAGTAGGGTTTTGCGGCAAAGTCCAATTCAGCGTAAGTGTCGAAGCCCCATTGCCGCTAGTTGAGTAGGTAAAATCATAGCCGACATTTGCACCCTGTCCAAAAACGCACTCCCAATAGCTACTGCAATTTGCTATGGCTTTGCTAGTTTGGCTTGTGCCGCCTGCGAGGGTAATGGTGCTTGGCAGTCTGTCTGTGTAATCCACAGCAAAAGCAAAATTAACAAAAACTCCAAAAAGGGCTATGAAAAAAAATGAAAATTTGCCCAAAAGCCTTTTTGAATGCCCTTTCATTAAACCCTTTCCCTCAAACAGCGTGTGTGAAATCCTAATTTTAACGCGCAATGAAATTTTAAGCCAAATTTGATTAACAAAGGCACAAAAAATGGGGAAAATGTTAAATTTTTTATAAATTTAAGGGAAATTTTGGGGGGATTTGGCAAATTCCACTATTTTTCAGCCTTGATTTTTTCAAACTCCGCTGCGCCGCCGTCCAAATTTACAAGGGTTATTTCGGGGTGAATGTCGATTTTAAGCTGTCTTTCAAGGGCGTATTTGAGCGTCAAACCGCTCGCCGCGCAGCCCTTGCAAGCCCCGATTAAATGCACGAAAACCACGCCGCGCCGCACCCCCAAAAACTCCAAGCCCCCGCCGTCCTGCTCCAAAATGTGCATCCTACTCGCCAAGCACGCCCTCACAGGCTCTGCAAGCTCATCATCATCAAATGGCAGCATTTTCGCCCCCTTAAATTTTTGTGTAAATTTAGCCTTTTTTGCCTTATAAAGGGCTAAAATTTGCGAATTTTAGCCTAAATTTTTGTAATTTTTTCTTTTAAGGCGCAAACGCCCACTAGCAAGGCTTTTAAGGCAAATTTACTCGCCTTTTTACTCGCCCTTTATGAGCGCGTAAAATTCGTTTTCATCAAGGCAGCGAACACCTAAATCTTGGGCTTTGGCGAGTTTGCTGCCTGCGTTTTCGCCACAAAGGACAAAATGCGTTTTGCTAGACACGCTTGAACTTACCTTGCCGCCGAGTTTTTCGATTAAATCGGCAAAAAATTCACGCGGTTTTGAAAGCGTGCCTGTGATGACGAAAATTTTGCCGTTTAAATTTGCTAAATTTGGCGAATTTAAATTTGAATTTAAGCCCTGCGCCGCCGCGTTTTGTGCGATATTTTCAGACGAATTTAAATTTAAATTTTCGCCCCCCAAATTTAAACTCGCTAAATTTAAATTCCCCTCGCCAAACTCCAAAATTTCATAGAATTTTAAAATTCTTTTCCGGTTTATCCGCAAAAATTCACACACAGATTTCGCCATAACCTCGCCAAAGTCCTCCAAAGCGGCAAAGTCGCCCTCGCCCTTGTCTATCCACGCTTTGCCGTAGGCGGCGGCGATTTTTTTGGCGGCAACCTCGCCTATGTGCTCGATGCCAAGTGCGTTGATGAAGCGGTGTAGTTGGGTTTTGCGGGCATTTTCTATGGCACGCAAGAGTTTGGCGATTTTTTTGTCCTTAAAGCCCTCTAAATTCGCAAAATCCGCACTTTGCAAAAAGAAAATGTCCTCCACGCTTGCTATCTTGCCCTTTTTGTGTAGCAGCTGCACTATGCTCTCGCCCAAGCCGTCTATGTTTAGGCACTTTTTGGAGACAAAATGCACGATAGCCCCTACCACGCGGGCTTTGCAGGCAAGGTTTTGGCACTTTATGAGCGTGCCCTCATCGAGCAGTTCGCCGCCGCACTCAGGGCAATGCGTGGGGCGCGAAATGCCCATCTCATCGCCGTTTCGCCGCTCTTTATATACCTTTGTGATTTTTGGAATCACATCGCCGCTGCGAATGAGGCTCACAAAATCGCCGATTTTCGCCCCCAGCCGCGCGATTTCATCGAAGTTGTGCAGGGTCGCCGAGCGCACCGTCACGCCCTCGATTTGCACCGCGTCAAGCACCGCCACAGGCGTGATGACACCGCTTCGCCCCACTTGCAAATTCACGCCCAAAAGTCGCGTGGTTTTTTCAAGCGCGGGGAATTTAAAGGCAGCCTGAAAGCGCGGGAATTTCACCGTGTAGCCTAGCTGCTCGCACTTTGCGAGGTTGTTTAGGCGCACAACCATCCCGTCCATCATCATTTTTTTACTCTCGCGCTGCGTCAAAAGCTCGTGGTAAGCGGCGATGACTTCGTTTAAAGTGGCGCAAAGCCTGATAAAATCGTCCTTCAAAAAGCCAAGCCGCCTGATGAAGTCCATCACTTCGCTGTGGCGTGTGAATTTGAGCGAATTTTCGCCCACGCCCCAAGGGTAAAACACGAGTTTGCGCTCACGCGTAACGGCGGCATCAAGCTGGCGCAGGCTGCCGCTGGCGGCGTTGCGAGGGTTTGCAAAGGTGCTTAAACCCTGCTGGGCGCGGCGTGCGTTGAGCTCGTCAAAGTCGGCTTTTAGGATGAGAACCTCGCCGCGAATTTCGATTTTTTCGCTGTAATCGATGCGCTGCGGGATGCTTGCGATTTCGCGCACATTTAGCGTGATGTCCTCGCCCACAAGCCCGTCCCCGCGGGTCGCGCCGCTTATTAAAACGCCGTTTTCGTAAGTCAAATTCAAGCTCGCCCCGTCAAATTTGGGCTCGACAAAAAAGGGTTTTTCTATTGAATTTTGGGTGTTTTGATTGTCAAAAAGTGTTGAATTTTGTGAATTTTTAGCATTTTGTGGGCTAGAATTTAATAAATTTGCTGAATTTTTCGCGGAATTTGTGTTTTTAAAAAGTGTTTGTGAATTTTTTGCAGTGTCTGCTGTTTCAAAAAGCGTTTCGCTAGTCGCGCCGTTAGAAAATGCCGCTACACCGCCATTTTCAGCCGCTCCCAAATCCTCGCACCTTGCTCGTTTCGCCCACGCGCGAAGCTCATTTTCATCAAAAACATCCTCCATCGACCACATCCGCGCGGAGTGGGCGATTTTTTTCAGCTCGCTTTGAACAGCAGGGGCGACCTTTTGCGTGGGCGAATTTTTGTCAGTTAAAGACGGATTTTCGCGCTCAAACGCCCGCAGCTGCCGCACCAGCGCGTCATATTCCTCATCGCTTGCTAGCGGCTCATCGCCCTCGTAGTAGGCTCTCATCCACTCATTAGCCAGCTCAACGCCCTGTAAATAGTCCTTTTCACTCATAGCCAAGCCCTCCCATCGCTGAATTTAGGGCAAAAACCTGCCTATGCTCGAACAAATCGTGCGTTCTTATAATGCTTGCGCCGTTTTCAAAGGCTTTTAAGTGTAGGTATATCGAGCCTGCGAGCCGCTCGCTAACCTCGCTTAGAGAGTAAGCGTTGATGACACTCTTGCGGCTAGCCCCCACGAGCAAGGGCTTTTCAAAGCGCAAAAAGTGCTCCAAGTGCTTAATTAGCAGCATATTGTGCCGCGCACTCTTGCCAAAGCCTATGCCCACATCCAAAATCACATTTTTTACGCCAAATTTGCCCAAAATTTCAAGCTTTGCGGCGAAAAATTCATCGATTTCGCAGAGCAAGTCCTCATAATGTGGGCTATCTTGCATATTTTGCGGCTCATTTTGTATGTGCATTAAGCAGTAGTCGGCGTTGTAGGCTTTTGCAAGGCGCGCCAAAGCCTCGTTTTTAAGCCCCATAATGTCATTTATAAGCTTAAAACCTCGATTTAAGGCGTGTTCGAGGCATTTTTCATCGAAACTATCAAGGCTAAATGTGGCTTTATCATAGTAGCCCTCTTTGTAAATAAGCTCTAATGGCTCTTTGAGCCGCCTAAACTCCTCCGCACTGCCGCAATAAAAGCTTCCCGGGCGAGATGAAACCGCGCCGATGTCTATGTAGTCGGCTTTTAGCTCGATTAAACTCTCGATTTTGCCCGCCAGCTCGCTCACACTCACGCGGCTTGCGGGATTAAAGCTATCATCATTTATATTCACAACCGCCATAAGCCTTGGCGCGTGGGGCTTTGCGAAGTTTTGACTTAAAAATTTCGCCACCTTTTTTAAGCCAAAATCCTGCTTTTTTTCCTTTTCAATGAGCCTTTGAATTTGCGCATTTGTCGCCATCAAAAGCGCGTTTGAGTGCGCCAAACCCCCTAAAATAGTGTCCTTGTGCGTTACCAGCTCCGCCCCCACGCTTAAAGCGTCTTGTTTTAGGACATTTGCGCCGCTCGCGCTTAAATTTTTGATTAAAAAAAAGTGGATTTTTGATTTTTCGCCCATTATCTTTTCGCCCATTTTGTGAGGCTTTAAACCCTCGCAAAGTGCGCTAAAATCAGTTTCAGCGTTGATTTTAAAGATTTTCATTTTTCTTTTCGCTTATGAATTTTGAGCTTTGTTTGTCGTTGTG
>CAVJSG010000114.1:680-6354 GCA_963651895.1 Campylobacteraceae bacterium | reverse complement strand
GCCCTTTATGCACGGCATTCGCGCACTCTAAGCCATCACGTATCGCCCACACCACAAGGCTTTGCCCCATCCTCGCATCCCCACAAGCGTAAATTTTCGCGCGTGAATTTTTATCATTTTTATTTAAATTACCACGCGGCAAATCTCCCAAAGCACCACTCTCCGCACGGCTTTTTTGCAAAGAATTCCCCACAAAACAGCTTTTCGCCAAATAACCCTTTGTCAAAATGTTATGTCTCTCATCAAATTCCACCCCAAAATTCGCCCCCACAGCGTTTTCGCAGCCCTCAAAGCCCATCGCAAGCAGCACCAAATCGGCTTTATACTCCCTCTCGCTGCCTGCAACTTCCACATTCACAGCCTTTCCGTCCTTAAATTCACGCTTTAAGTCCGCTGCCACCGCACCTTGCACCACGCCGCCCTTACCAAAGAACGATTTTGTGAGCTTTTGATAGCAGCGCACATCCTCGCCATACACCGCTATGGCTTCTTCGAGCCCATAATCCGTGCTGAAAATGTCAGCTTTCAGGGGCCAGGGGTTGCTCGCAGCCCGAGCAAGTGGGCGTTTGGGGCTTCGCTCAAAGCGCGTTATGCTCTTTGCGCCTTGCCTCAACGCAACCGCCACGCAATCGACACTCGTATCGCCGCTGCCGATGATTAGCACATTTTTGCCACGCGCGGTGTCATCGGCTTTTCCCGTGTCAAGCAGTGCGCGGGTGTTTGAGCGCAAAAAATCCACCGCAAACATTATCCCGCCAAGCTCGCGCCCACTAACGCGCAAATCAATGGGCTTGCTAGCCCCCACTGCAAGCACCACAGCGTCAAATTCACGCATTAAATTCGCCGCCTTTTCTTTGCTATCTATGTTTTGCTTCGTCTTAAACTCCACGCCAGCGGACTTCATCAACGCTACGCGCCGCTCTATTATCGATTTTTCCAGCTTCATATCGGGTATGCCAAACATCAAAAGCCCACCCACTCGCTCATCGCGCTCAAAAACGCTCACGCTGTGCCCTAGCTCATTTAGCGCAAAGGCGCAAGCTAACGCAGCTGGACCGCTGCCTACTATCGCCACACGCCTACCTGTGCGCTTTTGCGGCGCTGCAACCCTCACCAAGCCCTGTGAAAAGGCGTTTTCGATGATGGCAAATTCATTTGCCTTTATGCTCACGCTCTGCCCATTTACCGCGCAAACGCAGCTGTCCTCGCAAGGTGCGGGGCACACGCGTCCTGTGAATTCAGGGAAAGGGTTCGTTAAGGATAGCCGCTCGAAAGCCTCTCCCCACTGCCCTTTGTAAAGGGCGTCATTGAATTCTGGCACGAGATTTCGCAGCGGGCAGCCCACTTCCTTGCCCGCGCTTACAAGTCCAGCTTGGCAAAATGGCACGCCGCAGTTCATACAGCGGGCTGCTTGCGTTTGCACGCTCTGCTTGCTTGGTAGGCGCGTGAATTCTTTGAAATCGCGCACCCGCTCGCTTGGCTTTTTTTTGTCCAAATTCACGCGTTTAAAGTCCAAAAATCCCCGTGGATTGCCCATTTTCTACCTCCATAATTGTTTTTTAAATTTTTTCACTAAATGCTGTGAAATTCACAGAATTTTCGCAAATTTTGTGAATTTTTTGAGAAAATTCACAAAAATTCACAGCACGGCTAAATTTTCACTTCCCACTTTCCAGCCTCAAAAACGCGGCTAGTTCGGGCTGTGGCTCGTTTTTGCAAAGTTCAAGCATTTCAAGCATCCTCGCATAATCACTTGGCATCACCTTGAAAAAGTCCTTTTTATCGAACTTTGCGAGAATTTCACTCGCCCTTTTTGAGCCTGTGTAGGCGATATGCTCTTTTATGACGGCTTTAAGCTCGCTCTCATCGGCTTTTGAAAGCTCTATGATATCGACAAACTCCGTATTCACGCGCTCTTTGTTGTGTGCGCCGTAGATAAACGCCACGCCGCCGCTCATTCCCGCGGCGAAATTCACGCCTATGTCGCCCAAAATCACAGCCAGCCCGCCCGTCATATACTCACATCCGTGCACGCCCGTGCCAAGTGCCACCGCCTTTGCGCCTGAATTTCGCACGCAAAAACGCTCCCCAGCCACGCCGTCTAAATACACCGCCCCAGCCGTAGCCCCATACAAGCACGCGTTGCCGGCGATTATGTTATTTTGCGCCTCAAATTCAGCCTCGCGCGGCAGTTTGGCGATGATTTTGCCCCCACTTAGCCCTTTTCCCAAGTAGTCGTTGCTATCGCCTATGATTTCAAGCCTTATGCCGTAGTTTAAAAACGCCCCAAAGCTGTTGCCCGCACTGCCTATGGCGGTTATCTCAATGCTATCCTCCGCCAAGCCCCTTGTGCCGTGAATTCGAGTAAGTTCGCTTGAAAGCATAGTGGCGAAGGTGCGGCTGGTGTTGCCTACTTCAAGGGCGAGTTTGATTTTTTGCCCCTTTTTGAAATTTTTTATCTTTTCCTTGCAAAGTGGCAGCAAAACGCGGTAATCAAGAGTTTTTTCAAGCTTGCTTTCCGTAAATTCCCTAAAATGCACGGCGGTTTGGTTGTAGGTGGGCAGGGATTTTAGGATTTTGTCCAAATTTATCTTTGCCGCCTTGCCCTTTAAATCACGCTTTTTGCGCAATTTATCCACGCGCCCTATCATATCATCGAGCTTTGTGAAGCCCAATTTTGCCATATATTCGCGCAACTCCTCGGCGATGAAAAGCATAAAATTCTCCACAAATTCAGGCTTGCCGCTAAACCTCTCGCGCAAGATGCCATCCTGCGTGGCGATGCCAAAGGGGCAGGTGTTGAGGTGGCACACGCGCATCATCGTGCAGCCGATGACGATGAGTGGGGCGGTGGCAAAGCCAAATTCCTCAGCCCCCAAAAGTGCGGCGATGGCTAAATCTCGCCCACTCATCAACTTGCCGTCTGTTTCAAGGCGAACGCGCTCGCGGAGTTTGTTTAAGATGAGGGTTTGGTGAGTCTCGGCAAGCCCTAATTCCCAAGGCATCCCGGCGTTTGCTATGCTAGTGCGAGGGCTTGCCCCCGTGCCACCATCATATCCGCTGATTAAAATGCAATTAGCCCCTGCCTTTGCCACGCCTGCGGCAACCGTGCCAACGCCTGATTCGCTTACGAGTTTTACTGAAATTCGCGCCCTGTCGTTTGCGTTTTTTAAATCATAAATAAGCTGTGCCAAGTCCTCGATGGAGTAAATATCGTGGTGAGGCGGCGGCGAGATGAGTGAGACGCCGGGCGTGGAGTGGCGGGCTTTTGCTATCCAAGGATACACTTTAAATCCCGGCAGCTGCCCGCCCTCGCCCGGTTTTGCGCCCTGGGCGACTTTTATTTGAATTTCTTTCGCGTTTATGAGATAATTTATACTAACCCCAAAACGCCCACTCGCAACCTGCTTTATGGCTGAATTTTTATCGTCCCCGTTTAAGTCCTTGAAGTAGCGTTCCTCGTTTTCGCCGCCCTCGCCGCTGTTGCTTTTGCCGCCCAAGCGGTTCATCGCTATGGCTAGGCACTCGTGGGCTTCTTTGGAGATGGAGCCATAACTCATAGCCCCTGTTTTAAAGCGTTTGACGATGCTGCGCGCACTCTCAACCCTGTCTATGCTGATGGCTTCGCTTTCATCAAACTCCATTAAATCGCGTAAATTCACGCATTTGCTATCCACTAACGCCGTATAAGCCTTGAATTTTGCGTAATCTTTGCTGCGGCAAGCTTGCTGTAAATAAAAAATCACAAGCGGGTCGATTAAATGTTCCTCTTTTTCGCTGCGAAAGCCGTGAATTCCTTTACTTTCAAGGGCAGCGGCTAAATTTGAGGCAAAACCCGCCTTATGCACGGCTTTTAAATCCTCGAAAATGTCCTCGATGTCTATGCCGCCGACTTTTGAGCTTAAAGCCGTAAAGTATTTATCCACTAAATTTGCGCTCAAACCTATGCACTCAAAAAGCTTGGAGCCGCGGTAGCTTTGAAGCGTAGAAACGCCCATTTTGGAGGAAATTTTCACTATGCCTGCCGCGGCTGCTTTGATGAAATTCTTTACCGCGTTTTCGTAGGGCAAATTTAAATCCCCTTGCAGCACCATTTGGTTGATGCTTTCATAGACTAGGTATGGGTTAATCGCAGTCGCCCCAAAGCCAAGCAAACAGGCAAAATGATGAATTTCTCGCGGCTCAGCACTTTCTATGATGATACTAGCGTGGGTGCGCAGGGATTTTTTTACCAAATAGCTATGCAGCCCCGACACAGCAAGCAAGGACGGGATATAAGTGAGATTTTCTTTCACACCCCTGTCGTTTAAAATGATGATACAAGCACCCCTGTGAATTTCTTTCTCCACAGCCGCGAAAAGCTCGTCCAGTGCGGCTTCAAGCGTGGTTTTTTCAAAGTCAAAAAGCAAAGAAAATTCAGCCGTTTTAAAGTCCTTATCCGTCAAATTTTTGATTTTAAATAATTCCTCGTTTGAGATTATGGGTAGGGATAGCCGCACGCGCTTGCAGTTAAAGGCGTTTGGCTTTAATAAATTTCCCTCGCGCCCCAAATAAGTGCGCGTGGAGGTTACGATTTCCTCTCTAATGGCGTCTAGCGGGGGGTTCGTTACTTGCGCGAAAAGCTGTTTGAAATAATTAAACAGCGGCTCGGGTTTATCCGAAAGCACAGCCAGCGGCGTATCCACGCCCATAGCCGCCAAAGGCTCTTTGCCGCTAGCCGCCATAGGCTCGATGCCTTGTTTTAGCTCGTCATAAGCCCAGTTGAAAACCTTTTGAAGCCTTGTGATGTCGGCTTTGTCCATAAATTCGTGGCTGTAATTTTCTAGGGGCAAATTCTCTATGCGAACTAAATTCTCAATCCACTTCTCATAAGGCTTTGCGCTAGCATAACGCTCTTTAAGCTCGCTATCCTCGATGACACGCCCTTGCAAAGTATCCACTAGCAGCAGTTTGCCCGGCTCCAAACGCTTCTTTGCCTTTATGTTTTTTTCATCGATTTTCAAAGCCCCCGTCTCGCTTGAAAGTATGAGAAAATCATCCTTTGTGAGATAATAACGCGAGGGGCGAAAGCCGTTTCTGTCTAAACTCGCGCCCATTATCACCCCATCTGTAAAAACTATCGCCGCGGGTCCGTCCCAAGGCTCCATCAGCGTGGATAGATATTCGTAAAATGCGCGTTTTTTGGGGGGCATATTTTTGTTGCGGTGCCAAGGCTCGGGTATCATCAGCATAAAGGCTTCCTCTAAACTCCGCCCATTCATCGCTAGAAACTCCAAAGTGTTGTCAAACATAGCAGAATCGCTGCTTTCCTTGGCGATGACGGGGAAAAGTTCCTTAATGTCGGCGAAAAATTCACTCTCGCACAGCCCCTCGCGCGCGCGGATGTTGCCTATGTTGCTTTGGATGGTGTTTATCTCGCCATTATGCACCATAAAGCGATTCGGGTGCGCCCTCTCCCAGCTTGGAAAGGTGTTCGTGGAGAAACGCGAATGCACGAGGGCTATGGCGGATTTTAAATTTATATCCTTAAAATCAAGGTAAAAGTCGCTCAGCTGCGTGGATAAAAGCATTCCCTTATAAACAATGGTGCGCGATGAAAAGGAGCAAATGTAGAATTTTGGGACATTTAAAGCCATTTTTTCTATGTGGCGGCGCGCGGCGTAGAGTTTGCGCT
>CAVJSG010000114.1:0-670 GCA_963651895.1 Campylobacteraceae bacterium | reverse complement strand
CAAATTCTATGCCAGCTTTCACGCTCTGTGGGCGTTTGACAAAGGCTTGCAAGAAATAAGGCATAGCCTTGTAAGCCGTAGCCCCTATGTCGCTAGGATTTACAGGCACTTGACGAAAACCCAAAAATTCTAAATTTTTATCGCTTAGCCCTTGTAAAAAAAGCTTTTTGGAAAGCTCCCTAGCCTCGAAATTTGGGGACAAAAACATAAAAGCCACCGCGTAATCGCCTTTTTTAGGCAGCGCAAAGCCCAACTCTTGCGTGGCGAAAAAGTCGTGGGGCACTTGGATGAGTATGCCCGCCCCATCGCCTGAATTTTCCTCGCTGCCCGCCCCGCCGCGGTGTTCAAGCTGCATCAAAATCTGCAAGGCGTCCTGCACGACTTTGTAAGACGCCACGCCCTTTATGTTTGCCACAGCCGCTATGCCACAGGCATCGTGCTCGAATTTGCTTTCATAAAGCGGAAAATCGCGGGGGTTTAAATCACTTTGCGCAAATGCTGAATTTTTGGCGTTTTCTTGGCTTTGAGTGCGTGAATTTTGGCTGAAATTCACGGAATTTTGTGAATTTTTGGCAAATTTTTGCGAATTTTCAGGCTTTGGGCTTGAAAATTTAGCATTTAAAGCTGAATTTACAGGACTTTTATAGGACGACATTTTGACCCCTTTGCT
>CAVJSG010000113.1:376-6491 GCA_963651895.1 Campylobacteraceae bacterium | reverse complement strand
CAAGAAAGGATAAAAATGCGAAGCGTTAGGATAGTTTTAGACGAGGAAAAGGTGTTGCGCGAGGGTAAATACAAACTCGATGAGCTTTATGCTTACCTTGATGAGATAGCTAAAAAATCAAAGCTGACTAAACAAGATAAGCAAAATTATCTTTCAAGCGGCGATGAGAACGACTTGGCGCGTATAGGCATTTTTACAATAAATAACGCCATTGAAAACGAAGCAATTACCAAAAATGTCAAAGAGTGGTGGTGGCTTCAAGACGGCAAGCCTTATTTGAATGTTATTGAAAATTTGGAAGAAAAAGGTGTGGGTGTATGGCAATAAATAAAGAGCATAAAATAAATGAACCTTGCATAAAGTGCGCAAAAAATGAGATAAAAATCCCTTTTGAAAAAGGGAAATATAAAATAAATTTCAAATCTTATTTTTTAAATTTTCACACCTTCATTTTCAATTAAATTTTTTAGCATTTTTGATAAATTTAGATTTTAAAAAAAGTGGGGGAACACAGCATCTCCTTTGAAAACGGCGAAATAATACAACTTTTTTCTAACAAAGTTAAGTAAATTTTAAAAAATTTATAAAATTTAACTTAACTAATTTAATTCTTATCTAGTTAAAATTTTTGGGCTAAAATAGCGTGAATTTTATGGGTAAAATTTGCGTAAAATGCTTGTAAAATTTAAGTTTAAAGGGTAAAATATCCATTAAAATTTCGCTTAATGCGTAAAATGTGCGATAATGCGTGCGAAATTCACGCCAAGAAAGGACAAACAATGACTAGCGTGCTTATAGAAAATGTCAGCCCCGAGTTTTTGCCAAAGCTCAAAGCAATAGCCAAAGCCGCAAACGCTGAATTTAAGCGATTTGTAGCGGATACAAAAACTCCAAAGGCTGAAAAAGCTGAAAAAGCGGCTAAAACAAAGGCTTTAAAGCCTACAAAGCCCAAAAAAACGGCGAAAGCGAGGGCTAAAACAAAGGAAAACTACACCCTGCAAGAGCTTGACGAAATGCCCTTTATGCAAAATGTGCAAAAATGGGAGCAAGAAAACCCCAAAGAAGCCAAAAAAGCCCATCAAGCAGTGCTTAAAAAGGTAGCAATAGCAAAAAAGCCTGAATTTTACGAGCTTGAAAACTCGCCTGCCTTTAAAAAAGGCTTAAAAATGCTTAAATCCTTGCCAAAACACGAGCAAAACGCCATAAGAGAGCGTGTAGAAAGCCAAATGTATGGCATATAAAGTCATTTTGCAAAAAAGCGCAGACAAAGAGCTTGGAAAAATCAGCAAGGGCGACAAGGCTGGTTATTTGGGCATCATCGCCTTTTTAGATAGATTAAAAGACGAAAAACAGCCCCAACTTTTAAAAAATGCTCGCAAGATGCAAGCCTACAACGATAACCGCTACCGCTGGCGAGTGGGAAACTACCGCATTATAGGGCTTATTAAGGACAAAGAGTTAATAATAGAAATCATAAAGATAAGCACCCGCGAGGGAGCTTACAAGGGAGGTGAAAACTAATCAAGGGGCGGTAACCCACAGCAAACAGCCCACAAGGGCAGCTCGAAAGAGCAAAATTTTGAGTCGGGCGATAAACTTAAAATCAAGTGATAAGCTCGAAAAGTCGGGCGATAAATTCAAAACTTTGAGCAAAAACTCAAAATTTGAATCAAGCCTCAACAAAGCCCGCAAGGGCAAATTTCAACAAGAAAGGAAACGAGATGAAGGCGTTAAATTTCATCACAGCGGCGGTTGCTTTCGTGGCAATTATGGGTTTAGTCGGTTGCGGCAATGACGGCATAGTAGAGTTTCAGCCATAAGATGAGCTGGATAAAGCGGCTTTGGCAGTAGCCAAAGAAGTATCCTGACGAGAAGTTTTATCGCACCTACGAAGCCATTTACGCCAAAGCAGATATAACAAAAGGCAAGGTTGATGGTTATAGCTTGTCTGGCGACAAAGACTATGACTACACTTACAATTTTGTCTTTTTTAAAGATAAAAACGATAAGGACAAAAGATTTCTTATCGGTATAAAATGCGAAAGCAAAAGCAACAAATGCGACATTAACTATGAAAATGAAGATGGAATAGGAAATTACAACAAACAAGGCAGAACAAAATAAAAAAATTCAAAAAACAAATAAATTGAGAAGTCAAAGAAAATCCATTGCTTTTAGCTACAAATCTAGTGCAAAACGAGATGACGCCTTGTTTTTTAGGCATCATCTCGGCTTTGTTTTTGGCGGATAAAGTTATGATTTATGGGAATTTTTTGACAAAACCATTAAATTTATGGTATAATGGTATGCAAAAAATTTACTGGCACAAAAAAAATGCTTTGAAATAAAGATTTTGTGGGGGTTGTGATAGAATGCTTTTTTAAATTTAAGCCGCAAAACGCCGCTCAAATTTAAAACCCCGCTCAAATCCCCGCGAACAAATCTGTGGATAAATATCGCTCGGCGGTGTCATTTAGCACAGTAACGATGACTTTGCCCGGATTTTCGCGTGCTATTTGGCGGGCGATGAAGGCATTTGCCCCGCTTGAAATGCCCACCATTAAGCCGTTTTTGAGGGCAAGCTCTTTTGCAGCAGCGATAGCATCGTCATTTGAGATGGTGCGAATTTCATCAATCACGCTGCGGTTGAGGATTTTAGGGATAAAATTCGCCCCGATGCCCTGAATTTTATGCCCCCCAGCACGCCCCTCGCTTAAAAGCGGAGACGCGGCAGGCTCGATGGCGATGACACGCACCTTTGAGCCTAGTTTTTCTTTCAAAACCTCGCCCACGCCGCTAATCGTGCCGCTCGTGCCAAAGCCAGCCACGAAAATGTCGAGCTTGCCGTCAAGGTCGTTTAAAATCTCCACAGCCGTATTCTCGCGGTGGGTGTTTTTGTTCGCGAGGTTCTCAAATTGGCTTGGGATAAAGGAATGTGGCGTTTGCGCGTGCAGCTCCAAAGCCTTGTTGTAAGCGCCTTTCATACCCTCGCTAGCGGGCGTGAGTTCGAGCTTTGCGCCAAAGGCGAGCATCATTTTTCGCCGCTCGATGCTCATTGATTCAGGCATAGTCAGCACGATTTTCAGCCCCAAATCCGCCGCTATCATCGCCAGCGAAATGCCCATATTGCCGCTCGTGCATTCGATGATGGTGGTGCTAGTATCGATTTTACCGCTACCCAGCGCATCCTTTATCATAGCGAACGCTGCCCTGTCCTTGATGGAGTGGCTTGGGTTTAAAAACTCGCATTTGCCATAAGTTTGCTCGCCAAAGCCCCTCAATGCCACTAGTGGTGTGTTGCCAATGAGCTCGGTAACCTTGCTAAAAACTCGCATTTTTGCTCCTTATAAGATAAATTTGGTGTGAAATTATACAAGAGAAAGTTAAACGAGAATTTGTAAATTTAAAAAAACACAAATTTCTACTTCCCCAGCGCCTTTTCCAGCCTTTTGATTTTCTTTTCAAGTTTTTCCAGCTTTTTGTGCCATTCTAATTTGTCCTGCCTTTCGAGTTCGGCGTATTTTTTCAAATTTTCCTCGCAGTATTTGTCAATCTCGCGTGAAATTTTGCCCTCGCCGGTGATTATGCGAGCGGGGATGCCCACTGCTGTGGAGTTTGCGGGCACATCTTTTACCACAACGGCGTTTGAGCCGATTTTAGCGTTTTCACCCACGACAATGTCGCCTAGAATTTTCGCCCCAGAGCCGATTATCGCGCCACTTTTGATGGTAGGATGGCGTTTAATGCCCTTTTTTAGGCTTGTTGCGCCAAGTGTCGCGCCTTGATATATGAGCACATCGTCCTCGATGATGGTGGTTTGCCCGATGACTATGCCCTCTGCGTGGTCCATAAATATGCGCCGCCCAAGTTTAGCGCCCGGGTGCAAATCCACGCCTGTGAGAAACTGCGAAATGCCGCTGATGATGCGTGCTAGGCGTTTGCATTTGCGCTCAAATAAAAAGTGCGCGAAGCGGTAATTCACCAGCGCCCACACGCCCGGGTAGTTGAAAAATAGCTCCAAAAACGAGTGATAAGCAGGGTCTTGCAAGCGTGGCTGCGAAAAGTCCTCTTTTATAACGCCCCAAAATCCCATCTCACACATCCACGCTTTTTAGGTAGCCGTTATCATTTAAAAAAAGATAAAGCTCGCCTAGAATTTGCTTTTTTTGCTTTTCGTTTATGAGTTTTGAGGCGGAAACTTTTTCGTTTAAGATGTCCATAATCTCGCGCACATCGTAATCTATATCATCGAGTGTGTCCAAAATACTCTGCGCCTCGATGATGTCTTTTATTTCATAGTCGTTATCATTTATATAAACGCTCGCTTCTGTGGGGTGCATAAAAAGATTGTGCTTCATCCCAAGCACCTCTTGATAAGCTCCCACCAAGAAAAAGCCCAAGAAATAGTTTTCCTCGTCCAAATCAATATCGTGCAAAACGAGCGGATTGTCCCTAGAATAGCTCACCTCGCCGTCAGAATCACAAGTAATGTCCCAAATGCTCGCACTCAGCGTGGGTTTTTTGTCTAAATGTGTCAGGGGCATTATGGGAAAGGTTTGCTGCAAGCCCCACAAATCAGGCATTGACTGAAACATTGAAAAATTCACTAGGTAGCGTTCTTGCACCTCGTCCTGCAAAGCCAAAAAGTCGGCTGAATTTTGCGTGTCGCCTAGCAACTTTGTCGCCTTTTTTATGACAAGGTGCGCGAGAATTTCAGCGTTTGAGCGGTCTTGCAAATCCACATAGCCCAAATCAAAAAGCGTGAGAATGCTTTGCAAATGGTCTATGCTATCGTGCATATATTCTAGGGCGTTCGCGCTTTTTATACTCTTGTATAAATCGTAAAGCTCGTCTATAAGCTTGGGGTTTTTGTCCTTTAAATTCAGCTTACTCTCGGTGTATTCGTGCGTGAAAAGCTCCAAAACAGGCGCCACAAGCACCGCGTGATGAGCCGCGACAAAGCGCCCACTTTCTATGAAAATGTCAGGCTCGATGTCCTTTTTCTGCTCGGCTATGTTTTTTAGGATGAAAACCATATCGTTTGCGTATTCGCTAAGCGTGTAGTTGCGGCTTGGCTCGTCTCTAAATTGCGAATACTCCACCGCCAGCCCGCCGCCCAAATTTATGGCTTTTAAATTTTTCGCGCCCATTTTGCGCAGCTCCGTGTAAATGTTGCCAGCCTCGATGAGAGCTTTTTTTAAGGGGTGAATTTCTGTAATTTGAGAGCCCAAATGAAAGTGAATCATAGTAAAAAATTCAAGCAAATCGTGTTTTTTCAGCATTTGCACGGCTTCGATGAGCTCTGTGGAAGTCAGCCCAAATTTAGAGTTTATGCCCCCACTTTTTGCCCAAATGCCAGCCCCCTCGCTGTGAAGGCGCACGCGAAGCCCTATATTAGGCTTTGGCTTGAAACGCTGCTTGGCTATGTCGATGATGCTTTTTAGCTCGTTTAGCCCCTCGATAGTAAGAGTAATGTTATGCCCCATTTCCTTGGCGATGAAGCCCATATTTATGAGCTCTCTATCCTTAAAGCCATTGACGGTTATGGGCGCGCCGGTGTTGTTGTAAGCCATAGCCAGCAGCAGCTCGGCTTTTGAGCCAGCTTCAAGCCCGTAATTATAATCCTCGCCGAATTTCACTAAATTTCGCACGAAGCCGGGGTATTGATTGACTTTGAGCGGATAAACGGCGTTGAATTTGCCCTTGTAGCCGAACTCTTTTTTCGCCCGCTCAAATTTCGTGTAAATGCGCTGAATTTGCTTTTGCACGAGGTGTGGGAAACGCAGCAGCAGCGGTCCCTTATAGCCATCATCGCGCAGACTCATCACTATGTCGATGAGGGCGGGCTTTTTGCCAAAATCCACGCACACCTTGCCGCCCTTTATCACAAAATTCCCACTGCCCCAAATGTCTATGCCATAATCGTCTTTCACGCATTTTCCTTTGAAAAAAGATGAAATGAAAGCTGAATTTTAGCAAAAATTTTGCTGAATTTGGGTTAAGTTGCGGGGAAAATTTGGTTTTTAAGTGGGGGTTTTTAAAAGTGCAAATTTTGTCATTGCGAGCCTTGACGAAGTCAAGTCGTGGTAATCCATAATCACACAAAGTGCGATTT
>CAVJSG010000113.1:0-366 GCA_963651895.1 Campylobacteraceae bacterium | reverse complement strand
CATTTTAGCCCCAAAACCACAGCAAAGTATCCAAATTTTATTTTTGAAAGGGAGAACACTATGAAAGGGCTATTTTGGCTATGTAGTCATTTTTGGATACTTTGCTGTGGGTTTTTGTAAATTTAAGTATTTTCACACAACTTTGCCTAAATTCTCGCAAAAAAGGCGTGAAATTTAGGCAAAATCCCAAATTCCACGCCCAAAAAAGCCCCAAGCCCAAAGGCTCGGAGCCTAAATTTCAAGCCAAGCCCCGCAGACAAAAAAAGCCCGCGGAGCAAAGCCCCAAGCCCAAAGGCTCAAAGCTCAAAAACGCTTAGAACACAAACCTCACCCCGACATTTCCGCCGAAGTAATTCACCCCGTCAG
>CAVJSG010000112.1:2782-6580 GCA_963651895.1 Campylobacteraceae bacterium | reverse complement strand
AAAATTTTAACGAAAGCTCGTCAAAACTTGGCACAGCGGCACTTGATGAGGTTTTTTGTGAGCTAGTTTGTGGGGAAAGCTGAAAATTTTAGTGTGAATTTTTGTCAAAATTCCGTGAATTTTTTTCGCAAAATTACTAAAAACTCACGGAACTTGCAAAAGCCGATGAAAATTTTGGGTAAATTTTTAAAAATTCACGGATTTTAAAATGAAATATATGAATTTTGGGTGTAATTTAGCCTAAAATTCACACCCAAATGCCGTCATTGCGAGCCTTGATGAAGTCAAGGCGTGGCGTCTGTGCGTAGCACCGACTCGCGACAGCGCAAATCCACTCTGCCCACTATTAGCCCTTGCAATGCTTTTAAAAACACAAATTTTGTGTAAAAATGTAACACAAATAAAACTTTGAAAAAGAAATTTTATCATTTGCAAATTTGTAAATAAATTTTGTATTAAAATTACGCAAAAAAGTTGCGGATTTGGTAAAATTCCGTGAATTTTTCGTAAAATTCACGCGAAAATTCAAAAAATTTAGCCCAAAACGCTAAATTTTCGCGCAAAAAGTGAGCAAAAAAGGACAAAAAAATGAGCGTAATGCCGCAAAATGTGCCCGTTTGGGTGGATGAAAAGCGCTGCAAAGCCTGCAATATCTGCGTTAGCTACTGCCCCGCTGGGGTTTTGGCGATGCGAGACGAGGCTAGTGCGGTGCTTGGCAAAATGGTCGAAGTCATCGAGCCCGCCGCCTGTATAGGCTGCACCGAGTGCGAAACGCACTGCCCAGACTTCGCCATAATGGTCGCCGCGAGGGGGGATTTTAAGTTCAGCAAACTCAGCCCCGAGGCAAAAGAACGAGCCGCAAAAATCAAAGCAAACGGCTATAAAAAGGTAGGTGCGTGATGATTTTAAAATTAAAATTCGTGGCGAATTTGGGCGCAAAATGCGTGAATTTTCACTCAAAATTTATAAATTTCACGGCATTAAAATTCCCCATAAAATCGCGCTTTGCACTAAATTTAAACGCGCAAACAAAGGTAGGTGCGTGATGAGAGAGCTAGTCGCAACGGGAAACAGCCTTGTGGCAAAGGCTGCCATAGAGTGCGGATGCCGCTTTTTTGGAGGCTACCCCATCACGCCAAGTTCTGAAATCGCTCACGAGCTTTCACGCCTGCTGCCCCTAAATGATGGCACTTTCATTCAAATGGAGGATGAAATTTCGGGCATTAGCGTGGCTTTGGGCGCGGCTATGAGTGGTGCAAAGGCGATGACGGCGAGTTCGGGTCCGGGCATTTCGCTAAAAAGCGAACAAATCGGCTACGCTTTCATCGCCGAAATCCCGCTCGTCATCGTAAATGTGATGCGCGGCGGTCCCTCCACAGGCTTGCCCACGCGCGTGGCACAAGGGGATTTGTGGCAGGCAAAGGCGCCCACGCACGGCGATTTTGCCAGCATCGCACTCGCCCCTGCTTCGCTTGAAGAGGCTTACAGCGAGACTATTCGCGCCTTTAATCTCGCCGAAAGCCTGATGACACCGGTGTTTTTGCTGCTTGATGAAACCGTGGGGCATATGAACGGCAAGGCACAAATACCCGAAATCAGCGAAATTCAGATGATAAATCGCAAAAAATTCACAGGCAGCAGCAAGGAATACAAGCCCTACGCCGCACGCGAGAATGAGCCAGCCGTGCTAAATCCATTCTTTGAGGGCTATCGCTATCATATCACAGGGCTTCATCACGGCGACATAGGCTTTCCCACTGAGGATGGCGAAATCGTGCAGCGCAACATTACGCGGCTTTTTGGCAAAATTCACAGCCGCATCGATGAAATCGCCACCTACGAGGAATTTATGCTTGATGATGCTGAAATTCTCATCATCTCTTATGGCAGCGTGAGCCGCGCCGTCAAAGAGGCGATTTTAAGGCTGCGAGAGCAGGGCGTGAGGGCTGGGCTTTTTCGCCCCATCACGCTTTATCCGGTAAATGAAAATAAAATAAAAACCCTTGCAAACGCCTATAAAAAGGTGCTTGTGTGCGAGTTAAATATGGGGCAGTATTTGCAAGAAATTCAAAGAGTGAGCGGCAGAGGCGATATAAATTCGCTGCTAAAAGCCAACGGGCGACCGCTCACGCCTAGCGAAATCATCGCGAAAATAAGGGGGCTATGATGGCTTTTGATTATGATGAATACTTGCGCGTGGATAAAATGCCAACGCAGTGGTGCTGGGGCTGCGGGGACGGCGTGGTTTTAAAGTGCATAATACGCGCCGTGCAGAAAATCGGCTGGGCGATGGACGATGTGTGCCTCGTCTCAGGCATTGGGTGCAGCGGGCGGATGAGTTCATATGTGAATTGCAACACCGTCCATACCACGCACGGACGCGCCATCGCCTACGCCACAGGCATCAAGCTCGCAAACCCAAGCAAAAAAGTCATCGTAGTAAGCGGAGACGGCGACACGCTGGCAATCGGCGGCAACCACACCATACACGGATGTCGGCGCAATGTTGATTTGACGCATATCGTCATCAACAACTTCATTTATGGGCTGACAAACTCGCAGACTTCACCCACCACGCCGCAGGGCTTTTACACGGTTACGGCTCAAAGTGGCAACATAGACCCAAATTTCGATGCTTGCAAGCTCACAATGGCAGCAGGTGCTACCTTTGTCGCAAGGGGCAATGTCATCGAGGCGGCGAAGCTTGAAAACCTCATCTACAAGGCTCTGGCGCATACCGGATACAGCTTTGTGGATGTTTTCTCAAACTGCCACATAAATTTGGGGCGCAAAAACAAGATGGGCGAAGCCACGCAAATGCTCGACTGGATAGCCTCGCGCGTCATCGACAAGGCGAAATTTGACGCTTTAAGCGAGGATGAAAAGGCGGGCAAATTCCCCACCGGCGTGCTTTATGAAAACAACGAAAAGGCAGAATACTGCCACGCCTACGAGGAAGTGCGTAGGGCGATGAAGGAAAAGAGAATGGTAAATTTGGGGGCGTTAAAATAAAATTTGGTGCGGAATTTTTGGGCGTTTTTGGATTTGAAATTTTGCAGTGTTTTGTGAATTTTTGCGTGAATTTTCGCCTTGATTTTGGCATTTTTAAAATAGAATTTTGCAAATTTTTATAAAAATTCCGTGAATTTCCCAAAAAAATTCACAAAAAAAACAAAGGATAAAAAATGAAATATCAACTACGATTTGGCGGCGAGGGCGGACAGGGCGTCATCACAGCAGGCGAGATACTCGCCGAGGCGGCGATTAGCGAGGGGCGATTTGCCTCAAAAGCCTCAACCTACACCTCCCAAGTGCGCGGAGGTCCCACGAAAGTCGATATCATCATAGATGAGCGCGAAATTTTGTTCCCCTATGCCATCGAGGGCGAGATTGACTTTATGCTATCTACCGCAAACAAAGGCTACAAGGGCTTTTGCGAGGGCGTGAAAAATGGGGGCATCATCGTCATCGACCCAAATTTGGTGCAGCCCGCCGCGGTGGACTTTGAACGCTGGCAAATCCACCAAATCCCCATCATCACGCTCGCCAAGGACGAAGTGGGCAATGTCGCCACGCAGTCAGTCATCGCCCTAGCCATCGCCGCTTTTATGTCGCGTTGCATTGATTTGGGGCGTTTGCGCGAAATAATGCTGCACTCCGTGCCGCCAAAAACCCGCGATGCCAACGCCACAGCCTTTGATTTGGGCATTAAATACGCGGAGAAAGCCTTGAAAAATAGTTAAATTTTCTAAAAAATTCACACTCTTTAAGACAAAAATTTAAAATTTATACCTAAAA
>CAVJSG010000112.1:0-2772 GCA_963651895.1 Campylobacteraceae bacterium | reverse complement strand
GTGCAAATTTTTTTGAAATTTAAACCAAAAAGTATTGACTTGGGGGGGGGGATTTTGGTTATAATGGCTCATCAAATTTTGAAAGGATAAGCGATGAAAAAGGCTTTACTGCTTTTAAGTGCGATGAGTGCAATGTCTTTTGCTAGCGTAGTGTGCGAAATTCAAAGAGGCAACGACAGTGTGAGGGAATTTTGGACTTGTAACGGCAAATATAACGAACCTTTGTATCAATCTCTTGATAGATATTTGCAAAGAGGCTTTTATGTGGTGAAAGTGGTTCGCTCATTTGGCACACAACAAATAGTCGAAATCCCTATGCCTTGCAGCTGCAACTCCGACAACATCACGCTTGATGATGGAACGGTTATTCGCGGACAAAGAACCAAATAGTCCTTTGCTTTTGGGTTGCTAATTATCGCAACCCATTTTGCAAAGGGGTTTTGCTGAAATGTTTTAAAATGTCCGCAAGGGCTTTCATTTGCCTAGGCAAAAATTTCCAAACATTTCATCCAAAATTTCCTCCCTATCAAAGCCTTTCGTCCATTTTTCAAGCTCGCTTATAGCCTCGTTGCACTCAAAGGCGAAAAGTTCTAGGGTGGCTTCGCTCAAAAGCCCGCTGGCTCGCTCTATGGCTTCGCTCGCCCTCTCGCAAGAGCCTATGAGAGCTAGGTTTGTGATGATGAAACCCTCGCTATCAAGGCTGTTTAGGTGCTTTTCAAGGGCGTTTTTTAGCGGCTGCGCATTTTTTTGGGCGCAAATTTCAATGAAATTCACGCCGTTTTTGCTGAATTTTTGGGGCAAATTTGAATTTTGTTCAGCAGTTTTAGGCGATAAATTCGTATTTTTCGCACCAAATTCACACCGAAAATTTGCATTTTGCGCGGAATTTTCGCTCGATAAATTCAGCAAATTCACAACCTTTTGCGTGTCAAATTCCCGCGGCAAGTCCATTTTATTTAGCACAAAAAAGATTTTTTTCTCGCACTCTTTAAGCAGCTCAAAAATGCGCTCATCCTCGCCATCAAGGGGGCGCGAGCCATCAAAGACAGCTATGATGAAATCAGCCTCCGCGAGTGCTTTTAGGCTTAAATTCACGCCGATTTGCTCAACTTTGTCCGCGCCCTCGCGGATGCCCGCCGTGTCGATGATGCGAACGAGATGAGTGCCTATTTTCAAGCTTTCCTCGACTCTGTCGCGCGTGGTGCCCGCCATTTCGCTTACTATGGCGCGCTCATAGCTGAGCAAAGCATTGAGTAGCGAGCTTTTGCCCACATTTGCCTTGCCCAAAATGGCGATTTTAAAGCCCTCCACGAGCCCCTTTTTGCTGCGCGAAATTTGCACTATCTCACGCAAAATTCGCGCGTTTTGCCTGTATAACTCGCGCGTGTTTTCGAGCAAACCCTCTGGTAAATCATCATCCGCGTAGTCTATGCTAGTTTCGACAAAGGCTAGCGTGCGCACGAGGTCGGTGCGGATTTTGTCCAAAAGCTCGCCGAGCCTGCCTTGCAGGGTTTGGGCGATGATTTTGGCGGCTTTTTCGGATTTTGCGTTTATCAAATCATTTATGGCAAGGGCTTTGAGGGGGGACATTTTGCCGTTTAAGCAGGCTCTTTTGCTGAATTCTCCGGGCTTTGCGAGGGTTGCGCCCCTCGCCACGGACGCTTCTAGCACGCTTTGAGCCACTGAGTAGCCGCCGTGGGTTTGAAATTCCACCACTTCCTCGCCTGTAAAGCTGTGCGGAGCCCTAAAATAAAGCACTATGGCTTCGTCTATAAAATCCCCACTTTTATCATAAAGTGCGCAAAGCGTAGCGTGGCGGGGTTTTAATGCAGCTTTGCGCGTGAGTTTTAGGGCGATTTTAAGGGCGTTTGCCCCGCTTAAACGCACTATGCTAATGCCCCCAGCCCCGTAAGCAGTGGCGATGGCAGCGATGGTTTCAGCCATTTCTCTTTATAAAATCGCTTATAACGATGACTTTTTCCTCGCCCTCTTGCCGAACGCCCACATACTTGTTTGGGAAGCGTTCGCGTAGCTTTTCAAGGGCGAGTTTTACTAGCACGCCGTCAAGTGGCTTGGTTTGTGCCTTGCCAAATTTCTCTACATTTTCGATAACGCCTTGCAAATAAAAGTCCATATTTTGAGATTGATTTCTCAAAAAATCCGCGATTTCAAGCCGTGTCAGCAGATTATAACGATAATTTATCCAGTTGTGAAGCAAGTAAGAAAGGGCTTTGTAGCGGTATGCCTCCCTACCTATCATCAGCGCAGCGTCCTCGCCTTCGAGCTTTATGTAAATGCTATCCTTGTCATACACGCTGATTTCGGTGATTTGCACGCCAAACTCACCTGCTTTTAAGAGTTTATCAAGTTGCAAACGAATTTCATCTATATAAAGCTTTGCATTCGGCACGCTTTCCTTGTGAAAGGAATTAAAAATCGCATCATCGCGCACCACATATTTGCTTTTTTGTATAGGTGTAATGCTTGGTTTTTGCGGACTTTGCGGGGCATTTTGGGTTAAATTTTCGCCCTCATTTTTTGCCTTATTTAAATTTGCATTTAAATTCACATTTTCATTTTTTGTGAAATTTAAATTCGCATTTAAATTCTCGCTTAAATTTTCGCCCGCATTTAAATTTTTAGTCAAATTTGCGTTTAAATTTGAGTTTAAATTTAAATCTTTACCGCTTTCATTTTGCGTAGCTAAATTTGTATTTAAATTTGCATTTTGCGCGTTAAATGAATTCGCATTCTGCACCGCTGTGCTAGGAC
>CAVJSG010000111.1:0-6625 GCA_963651895.1 Campylobacteraceae bacterium | reverse complement strand
GCACCCAAAAACGCACCAAAGGCGCGTAGTGGATTGCCACGCAAAAACTCGCTACGCTCATTTTTGCTCGCAATGACGAAGTCCCACAAATTCGCTAAAAAAATTCAGCATTTTATAAATTCAAAAAGCCCCAAAAGCCCTATTCCCTAGCCTTTTTCACAAGCTCGGCGATTAAAAACGCGAGCTCTAAGGCTTGCTCGGCGTTTAGTCGCGGGTCGCACTGCGTTTCGTAGCGGTTTTGCAAGTCCTTTTGCGACACGCGCCTGCCCACGCACTCGGTTACATTTTGCCCCGTCATCTCCAAATGCACGCCGCCCGCATACACGCCCTCAGCCTGTGCGATGGCGAAAAACGCGCGCACCTCGCTCATAATCTTGTCAAATTCACGGGTTTTGAGGTTGCCAGCCTTCACGGTGTTGCCGTGCATAGGGTCTATGCTGTAAATTAAATTCAGCCCCTCGCTTTTAAGAGCCCTAAAAATCGCAGGTAGAGCCGCTTCTATCTTGTCCGCGCCCATTCTAATGATGATATTTAGGCGTCCGGGCTCGTTTTGTGGGTTTAGCAAGTGTGCGAGAGCCTTGATTTCATCAGCCTTTGCGCTGGGTCCTATCTTTACGCCGATAGGATTTTTCACGCCGCTTAAAAAGTGCGCGTGCGCCTCGTTTAGCCCCCTCGTGCGCTCGCCTATCCACAGCATATGCGCCGAGCAGTCGTAAATGTCGCCACTCGTGCTATCCGTGCGCGTCAGAGCCTGCTCGTAGGGCAGCAGCAGGGCTTCGTGCGAGGTGTAAATGCTAGTTTCCCTTAAATTCGGCACATTTTTCGAGCTAATCCCGCAAGCCTCCATAAACGCTAGTGCCTGCGAAATCTGCTCGCTCAAAGCCTCGTAGCGACTTCCTAGCTCAGCCTTTTTTAAAAAGCCTAAATTCCAGCTATGCACTTGGTGCAAGTCCGCCAAACCCCCACGCGCAAAGGCTCGCAGCAAATTTAGCGTTGTCGCGCTTTGATAATAGGCTTCTAGCATTCTTTTAGGCTGCGCAACCCTTGCCTTTGCGTTAAATTCAAAGCCGTTTATTATGTCGCCGCGATAACTAGGGAGTTTCACGCCATCAACTTCCTCAAAATCGCTGCTTCTAGGCTTTGCGAACTGCCCCGCCACGCGCGCGACCTTGACTATGGGGCATCCGCCCGCAAAGGTAAGCACGATAGCCATTTGCAAGATGAGCTTGAACATATCGCGGATGTTGTCCGCGCCGCAGTTTGCAAAGCTCTCGGCGCAGTCGCCACCTTGCAGCAAAAACGCCTCTTTGTTCGCCACGAGCGCTAGTTTGGCACTTAGCTGCCTCACTTCGCCCGCGAAAACGAGCGGGGGCAGCTTTTCAAGGCGCTTTAAGGTGCGTTCAAGCGTGGCTGTGTCGGGGTATTCGGGCTGCTGCTTTATGGCAAATGCCCGCCAGCTGTCTTTTGTCCAAGTCATAAAGCTAGTTTTTGAGCTCTTTTATGCGAGCAGCCTTGCCGCGGCGGTTGCGTAGGTAGTAAAGCCTTGCGCGGCGCACGCGCCCTCTGCGAAGCACGGCGATTTCCTCCAAACTCTCGCTGTAAATGGGGAAAATGCGCTCCACGCCGACATTGTTCGCGCCAATTTTGCGCACGATGAAGGTCTCGCCGACCCCCGTGCCACGCCTTGCGATGCAAAGCCCCTCGAAGTTTTGCACGCGGCTTTTCTCGCCCTCTTTTATGCGAATGGCGAGGCGCAGGGTGTCGCCAGCGCGAAATTCAGGCACTTTTTTGCCCTCTAACTGCTTTGCCTCGAATTGTTCGATGAATTTGTTTCTCATCATTTATCCTTTAAAATGGCGCTTTGCGCCAGAAATGGACGAAAAAATTTCGTCTTACACAATGAAAATTTGTGTTTTAAATCGCAAATTATAGCGTGATTTCCGTTTAAAAATTCACTAATTGCGAAAAATTTTTGCGATTTTTGTGAATTTTTTTGCAAATTTTGGGGGAATTTGCACTCAAATTCAAAGGGTTTTGTAAAGGCGGGCGCTTCAAGCAGTGAATTTTCAAAGCTTTCAGTTTCTAAACTCTCGCAGTTACCCAGCACACCGCTAATGTTGCGGGCTATGCTATCGCAAAGTGCGAGTGCGCCGAGCTCTCCGCCTGTCATTATAAAATCTCCCACGCAAAAAATTTCATCGGCAAAGGTTTCGATAACTCTTTCATCAATGCCCTCGTAACGCCCGCAAACAAAGCATATATGGGACTTTTGCGCCGCTAGCCGCTTGGCGTCTTTTTGATTAAAGGGCTTGGCAACAGGGCTTAAAAACACTATGTGAGCGGTGCTGTCGCGCTCTTTTATGTGTAAAAGCGTGTCAAATAGGGGCTGCGGGCTCATCAAAAGCCCCGCACCGCCGCCGATTTGGTAATCATCGACTTTTTTGTGTTTGTCCGTGCTAAAATCACGCGGATTTATGAAAGCTGTCTCAAAAAGCCCTTTTTTCAGCGCTTTGGCAAGTATGGAGTCCTCAAAATAGGGCTTTATGAGGCTTGGAAAGAGGCTAACGAAGGTGAATTTCATCTTTAAACTTTCCTAAAATTTGGCTTTTATGGGCGTATTTTGCCTAAAATTTCGCTAGAATTTCGCGTGGCGTGATTTTATTTTCACGGCGTAAAATTTGTTTTCACGGGGCGAATTTTAGCTAAATTTTTTACATTTTTTCGCATTTTGAGCACAAATTTAAGCTGAAATTAAAGATTTTTGTTTATGATTTCATAAAAATTTACGAAAGGTTAAAAAATGCTCACAGGCAGGGTGCAAGATTATTACAGAAAAATCGCGGCAAGGTTTGAAAATTCATACTTTGCCGAGGATGAAAGCAAAATCATCATCGGCATAGATTGCGAATTTTTGGATGCGCGGGCGATGGATTTTAGCGAGTTCAAGGCGCGTTTTTACGAAAAGGCTGCCAAGAAGCCCCTGTGCGAGTTCGCGGGCTTTTTTGGGGTTTTCGCGGCTGATTTCATCACGCTTTACGAGGATATAGCCACGCCAAAATCCCACAGCTACGACTTTCCGCTGTTTTTGTTCGCGGACGCGCGCGCTTACCTCATCTACGAAAAGCACTCGAAAATGTATCATTGCTACGGCGAGAGCAGGTATTTTGAGTATTTGGGCGAAAATTCGGCAAATTCTGTGAATTTTGGCGAAAATTCGGCGAAAAATTCACGGAATTCAGCAAATTTAGTCTGCGCGAAAAAAAATTCAGCAAATTCCGTGAATTCAAAAGAAAATTCACGCGCGGCGGCGAAAAATTCCACAAATTCGCCACAAAATTCACAAATTTCAAATGAAAATTCAGCCCAAAATTCAATAAATTTTGAAATTTTAAGCGACTTAAAAAAAGAAAAACAAAGCTTTCTAGCTATGGTAGAAAGGGCGAAAGAGTATCTTTTAAGCGGCGATATCTTCCAAGTGGTGCTGTCTCGCCAGCTTTGCGTGCGCACAAATGCCGATACATTCAGCTTTTACGAGGAACTAGCCCGCCAAAACCCTAGCCCATATATGTTTCACTTCCCCACGCCTTATGGAGTCGTGGTTGGCTCATCGCCCGAGCTAGTTTTAAGCGTTAAAAATAGGGAACTTTTCGTAGCGCCCATAGCTGGCACGAGAAATCTCAGCGAAAATGCCGATAAAATGGCGCTTCAAGCGGACTTACTCAGCGATGAGAAAGAGCTGTGCGAGCATAGAATGCTTGTGGATTTGGCGCGCAACGATGTTTCCAAGTTTGGCGAGCGCACGCGGGTCGCAAACCCCTTTTCTATCGTGTCTTATCAGTATGTGATGCACATCGTAAGCGAGGTGTATGCGCAGTTGCGAAAGGATGCGAGCGTGTTTGACGCCATCACTGCGGTGTTTCCAGCAGGCACTTTGAGCGGTGCGCCTAAAATTCGCGCTTTGCAAATCATCAGCGAGCTTGAAGCACTAAACCGCGGTATTTACGGCGGTGCGATAGGCTTCTTGCGCTTTAACGAGGATGTTTTGCTAGCGATTTTAATCCGTTCGCTCATTTTCGTGGGGCAAAACGCCTATATCGCCAGTGGGGCGGGCATTGTGGCGGATTCTGAGGCTGAGAAAGAATACGCTGAAATTTGCGCCAAACGCCGCTCACTGCTTAGCGCGTTTGAGAATTTAGGGGGCAAGCAATGATTTTGCTGATAGATAATTACGACAGCTTCGTGTTTAACATAAAAACGATGCTCGCGCAGCTTACAAATGACGAAATAGCCGTGTTTAGAAACGACAAGATAAATTTAGAGCAAATCAAAAGGCTCGCCCCGCAGCTCATAGTGCTAAGTCCGGGTCCCAAGCACCCCAAGGACAGCGGCATTTGCCTTGAAATTTTTAAAGCAAAGCTCGATATACCAGTGCTTGGCATTTGTTTGGGGCATCAGGCACTTGGACTTTGCTTTGGTGCAAAGATTACGAGGCTTGCCAAAGTCGCCCACGCCGTGAGTTCGCCCATTACTTTGAGTGCGCAAAGTGAGCTTTTTAGGGAGTTTCCGCAAAGTTTTAGCGTTATGCGCTACCATTCCTTGCAGGTTGAGGGTTTGCCAAACGAGCTTGAAGCCCTTGCTTACAGCGATGATGGGGTTTTGATGGCGATGAGGCACAAGAATTTGCCATATTTTGGGGTGCAGTTTCATCCAGAGAGCTATTTTAGCGAGTATGGACTGAAAATTTTTGAGAATTTCCTTAAATTTAAGGACTTTAAAAGCGAAATTCACGCGCAAAAGCCCAAACTCACGCATTTCATCACAAAGTTGCAAGATAATTGCGGCTTGAACGAAAGCGACTTCGCCCAAATTTGCCAAATCATCGCCAGCCGCGAGTATGAAGCCGTGCAGCTTGGGGCTTTGCTCGTTTTAATCACCGAGAAATCCCTAGACGAGCACTCTTTGAGCGCATTAGTGAGCAACATATTAAAGTATTCGCAGACTTTTAACGATGATAGCGAGATGATAGACATTGTGGGCACGGGCGGGGACGGCTTTAAAAGCATAAACATATCGACTACTACGGCGTTCATCCTAGCCGCACTTGGCGTGAAAGTCGCTAAACACGGCAACCGCGCCGTGTCAAGTGCCAGCGGAAGCTCGGATGTGCTAGGCGCACTAGGCATTCCCACTTTTAAAAGCATAGCCAAGCAGCGACAAGTGCTTGATGAGCTAGGGCTCGCCTTTTTCCACGCCCCATTTTTCCACTCTCTCGTGGGAGAGGTGCGCGAGGTGCGCGGCAAACTCGGCGTTCGCACGGTTTTCAATGTCCTTGGACCCCTGCTGCACCCAAATTTGAGCCTAAAATATCAGCTGATGGGCAACTACCACGCCCCTGTGCATAGGCTTTTGGCTGATGTTTTACGCCGCTTGGGGCGCAAGCACGCGTTAGTGGTGCGCGGAAATGACGGGATGGACGAGATTAGCATTTGCGATGAGACGATGATTTACGAGCTAAAAGAGGGGCGCATTAGCGGCTACTGCGTAACTCCCGAGCAGTTTGGCTTCAAAAGAGCCCATCACAGCGAGATTGTGGGGGGGGACGCGGCGCAAAATGCGAAAATTCTGCTTGACACCATAAGCGGCAAGCAAAGTGGCGCAAAGCTCGACATAGTGGTGCTTAACGCTATGTTTGCACTCTACGCCGCCCAGCGCGTGAAAAGCCCCGCTGAGGGCAAGGAAATGGTGCTTGAAGCCATAAATTCAGGCAAGGTTGCGGAGTTTTTCGCAAACTACAAAAAAAGGGTGTGCGAACTTGACGAGGATTAAGATTTGCGGGCTTAGGGAGCTGAAAAACACGGCGCAAGTAGCGGGGCTAAATGTCGATTTTATGGGACTTATCTTTGCGCCAAGTCCTCGCCAAGTAAGCTTGGAACGAGCTTGCGTGTTAAGCGAACTCATTCACGCGCACAAAAAACAAGCCGTGGGCGTTTTCGTGGATGAGAGCGATGAATTCATCGCGCAGGCGGCAAAAAGCGCGAATTTAGATGTGGTGCAGATTTACAAAAGCGTTTCAAAGGGCTTGTTTGAGGCACTCAAAGCGCGCGGCGTGGGCGTTTGGCAAGTCGTCAGCATAGGGGCGTTTTTTTGCCTGCCGCCGCAAATTCACGCTGATTTGGTGCTTTTTGACGCCAAAGGCGCGGCAAAGGGCGGCAACGGCACGGCGTTTAAGTGGCACTTGCTGCGCGAATACAAAAACGACTTCGCCATAGCCGGCGGACTTGGCGCGGACAACGCTGTGGCTGCTAGCAACGCCGCGAACGCGAATGGGCAAAAGCCCGCCGTTTTGGACTTTAACTCTTGCATCGAAAAAGCCCCAGGCATCAAAGACATAAATTTAATAAAAGAAATTCTCAAAAAACTTGGGAGATAAATTTCGCTATAAATTCGCTGTAAATTTATTTTAAATTTGCTGTGAATTTGGGTGTGAATTTTTTGGCTTAAATTTGGCGTGAATTTTCTCAAAATGTCCGCTTTTTTGTTAAAATTTACCTTTAAATTCCAAAAATTTCACAAATTTCGCAATCATTTTGTGTTAAAATTCACGCTATGAGTATGAAAGACACGA
>CAVJSG010000110.1:0-6727 GCA_963651895.1 Campylobacteraceae bacterium | reverse complement strand
ATTTAAATGAAAATTTAGATAAAAAAACTCAAATTACATAAAAATTCTAGTTAAAAAGCCAAATTTAAACCAAATCATCAAGATTTCAGCGTCAGCAGGGTGTCCATCATCTCATCCACGGTGGTTACGATTTTTGCGGCAGCCCCATAAGCGGCTTGGTATTGTATGAGGGCGGCGAGTTCCTCGTTTGTATTGACGCCGTTTTTGGACTGAAAGTCCTCATACACGGAGTTGTAAAGGGATTCGTTTGTGGCGTGGGTTAAATTCACACTCTCGCCATCGCTAGCGATTTTGCCTGTGAAAAGGCGGTAGTAGCCATCAATTGCCTTGCTAACGACTGTGCCGTCTTTGTTGTAGAACTCTAACTCGTCATATTGCAGCTGCAAGATGGCGTTTGCGACTTCATTATCCCCGTCATTGCCGTTTTTGCTAGCGCGTAAAATGCTAGGGTCTTGGACAATGTCTGAATTCACGCGCATATTTGTGGCGTTATCGCCGCTGAAAAAGCCGCCTATGTTAAGTGCGCCGGCGAAATTCGTGCCGTTGTCCTCGATGGAGATTTTGTATTTGCTGTCCTTTGATAAAAGCTGAAAAACGCCTGTCCTGTCGCGGTTGTCATAGTCGTAAATCGCGCTGACATAGTCATCTATATCGTCTGTGCTGTTTAGGTTGCCGTTGTCATCGGTGTTTGATTGAATTTGATTGATTATATCTTGCACTGTGGTGTGTAAATTTATGTTTATGGTTTTGCGGTTTTTCTCATCGCCCTTTTCATCGTAGATTACTATGTCAAAGCTGCCCGTTTGTATGTTTTTATCATAACTTACCAAATTTGTGTCGTTTGAAAGGCGCGTCATAGGGTCTGAGGTGAGGGACTTTTTGGCGGATGAGGCGTAGATATTGTTCGTGTGCGTTATCATAGTCTTTGCGAAAGTGTCTATCATATCTTTATACTCTTGGATTTTGCCATCATCCCAACCCTGCTCATACTCGTTCCACACGCGTCCGCGCAAGTCAAGCTGAGCACCTAACTTGCCGCTTGAAATTTTGGTTGTCAAATCCGTGATTTTCTCATCAATGCCCTGTATCACTATCTTGTGCATATTTGTTACTTCATCGGTGATGATTTTTAGCGGGCGAAATTTAGAGCCTGAGACGATTTCGTGTCCTTGGATGGTGAGATTGTAGTATTTGCCCCCATCTGTCATAGTTGATTGCGTGGTGCCATCATCAAGGCGGCTTTCTTGTTCTATAATGCTTTTTGAGGCTACGGCTTCGACTAATTTTGCAATGTCAAGTTCTAATTCATCGCGTCTGTCGCGAAGTTCGTTTGCGTGGTCTGTGGGCAGAATTTCCTTGCTTGAAATTTGCTTGTTTATGTTTGCGATTTCTTGTGCCTTTTCGTTGATTTCATCCACGGTCATTTTAATGTCATCGTTTATGGTTTGCTCGATTTTGGCAATGTCCGCGTAGGCTTTGTTTAGGCTTTGCGTAAAGGTTTGAGCCGCTACTACTAGTGCCTCTTTGACAGCGCCGTCATTTGGGGCGGAGGCAAAGTCGTTCCACGCTTTGTTGTAGTTTTCAAGGTCGTTTAAAAGCCCCGTGCTTTCTATGTCTGGGAAACGCTGGGCTATTTCTTCTAGCTTTTCTTTGGTGTAGCTTGTGTATTGCAGCTGGGTCGTGGAGTCTTTGAGCTTTAAATAGCTGTATTCGTTGTGTAATCGCACTATGGAATTTATGGTAGTGCCCATTCCAAGCTCTATGCCGTTTCTTATGTCGTAGTAGCCTGCTGTGGTTTGGATGGCGCGCTGGCGGGTGTAGAATGTGGAATTTGCGTTTGCGATATTGTTGCCCGCGACATCGATTTGAATTTCGCTCGCTTTAAGCCCCGAAACGCCCTTACTCAAAGTCGCAAAAATGGTGTTCATAGCCCTAAACCTTTATTTTTAAGAGTGATTGAAAATTTGGCTTGTTGTCTCCATAAGAGTTGTCCCCATCCCCAAACATAGCCTTTATCAGCCCATCGAAGTAGTTTTTGACAACCAAAACGAGCTTGGCGTATTCTTTGTTTTTGGCTTGAAAAATTTGGAGCTTTTCTTTGAATTCCCTAAACTTCGCAAGCCCCTCAGCGCCCAAAACTTGGGCAAAGTCTTTCCTGCCATTATCGCTAATCAAGGCTAGGGCGTAGTCTGCCTCGCGTTTAGCCTTGCTAAAAGCCTCTATAAGCTTGTTTTTGCTTTTTACGCTTTGCTCAACGCCGCTGTGCTTGGCTGCTTTTATGTCGGTAATGTCTTGCTCGGTTAAATTTATGAGCTTGTCCAAAATTTCAATGATTGCATCAAATTTTTGTGTAATCACTGCTCTCCCTTTTTTTTTGACAAACAAGCTTTAAAGTAAGGCGTCAGCGACAGCCTGTGCAGTAGCTTTTAAGTCGAATTTATACTCGCCTTTTTCAAGCTGCTGGGCTATCTTGACTTTTTTATCCTCCACTTTCGCCGCCTCGTTCGTCCTCGTGTCTTTGTCTTGCTCAACTTTTTTGTTAGAGACATTCGTTGCTACGAAGCTTTGTGTAACAGGATTTATCATAGCTCATTCTCCTCTGCGATTTCTTACAAAACTTAAATCGGCAAATACCAAAAAAAGTTAAGACCTTTCTTTTAAATAATTAAACAACAATTCACTAAATCCCAAACCCCCGCTCAAAGCCCTACTCATCGCGTCATTATACATAGAACGATAAATTTCATCGCTCGCATCCTCGCCAAAAAGCGAGACTTTGTTAGAAAGAGAAACATCGAGTATGGACTTGATAAAAAAGGCTTCAAAGGCATCTGTTTGCTCTCTAAGTGCTGCGTCATAGGCTCTCTCATCTTTGTAGCGAACCCTAGCACCATTTAAAACGCCATTTGCGCGAAAAGTTGCTAAATTTCTATCCAAAATTTCGCTATTTGCTGAATTTTCGCTTGAATTTGCCCCTAAATTCTCGCCATTTTTTTGAATTTCACTTGAATTTAGTCCTAAATTTTCATTATTTTTGCCAAATTCCTTTGAATTTACGCCCAAATTCTCGCTATCTTTTTTAAGTGCCTCGTCTAAAATGCTGCTAAATTCAGCCCTCGCGTAGTTTTTCGCCGCATCAAAGCTAGAAACATTATTCGCAACCCTATCAAAAAGCGCGGAATTCGCGTTGTAAGTGTGCAAAAAGCTGTCAATTTTCATCATATCACCTCTAACTCCGCGTTTATCGCCCCCGCGCGCTTTAAATTCTGCATTATGGCGATTATGTCCGTGGGGCTTGCGCCTAGTTTGTTTAGCATCCTTGCGACATTTGCAACCGTGCTTTTGCTTGAATTTATGCGAAGCGTGTTCGAGCTAGGGTCGATGATACCGCCATCCTTCATATCCACTTCATTGTTTGCTAGCGTATTTTCGGTGTTTTGCGGCGAAATTTTTATGGTAATGTCCTTGTGGGTGATTAAAATCGGCTCCACTTCCACATCAACGCCCGCCACAATGGTGCCCGTGCGTTCATCGATGATGACTTTGTTTTCAGGCGTGAAATTTACATTTTGTTCCAAAACCCGCGCCATAAACTCCACAGCGCCCATATCATCGGGCTTGTTTAGGCGAATGGTGCGTGAGTTTATAGCCTCTGCCACATCCCCATCAAACGCCGTGTTTATGGCGTTTTGAATGTCGCTAGCTGTTTTGAAACTCGCTGTTTTCAGGCTTAAAGATAAATTTTGCGCTTGGGCGAAGTTGTGCGGAATTTCGCGCTCGACATTCGCCCCGCCTATGATGGAGGAACTCGTGGAGTGGTTGCCCCCACGCCCGCTAGCACCGCCCGTGATACCGCCCACCGTGATGACGCCCTGTGCTATGGCGTAAATTTCGCCGTCAATACCGCGCAGTGGCGTTAAAAGCAGGGTTCCGCCCTGCAAGGACTTCGCATCGCCCATCGAGGACACGGTTATGTCGATTTTATCGCCACTCTTGGCAAAGGCGGGCAACTTCGCCGTAACCATCACCGCAGCGGTGTTTTTGGACTTTATATCATCCGCGTCTATCCTTATATTCATACCTTGGAGTAAATTTGAGATGGATTGTATGGTAAATTTGGAGTTTGTGCCGTCCCCACTGCCGTTAAGTCCCACTACAAGCCCATATCCTATGAGTTGATTGTCCCTAACGCCCACCGTGTTAGCCAAATCCTTTATCTGTATGCCCCAAACGCTTGCTGCAAGGGCTATGAGTGCTATAAATTTTTTCATAAAGCATCCTTTTATCATAGTAAAAACATTTAAGCAAAATGCGTTCCAAACTTGCGTTTTTGGGGAAATTTGGCGAAATTTAGCTAAATTTGTAGCGAAATTTTAGCCCTTGCATTAAATTTTGGGGGCTAAAATTTTATAAATTTAGCTAAATTTAAAGGGGCAAAAATGAAAAAAGCTATGATTTTAAGCGGTGCGGGGCTTTCAGCAGAAAGTGGGCTAAAAACTTTCAGAGACAGCGGCGGGCTGTGGGAGGAGCACGATGTGATGGAGGTTTGCTCCGCCACAGGCTTTGCGAAAAACCCTGCAAAAGTGCGTGAATTCTACAACGCTCGCCGCGCCCAGCTTGCCAAAGTGCAGCCAAACCACGCCCACGAGGTCATCGCACAGCTCAAAGCACGCTACAAGGACGATTTGTTTGTGCTTACGCAAAATGTCGATGACTTGCTAGAACGCGCGGGCTGCGAGGGCGTGGTGCATTTGCACGGCTTTTTGCCCGAACTTTACTGCGCGGCGTGCGGCTTTTCGCAAAACATAGGCTACGCACCCCAAGAAAGCACGCTTTGCCCAAAGTGCGCCCAGCCCTTTTTGCGCCACAACATAGTGATGTTTGAGGAAGCAGCGCCCCACTACTGCACGCTTTACGAGCTTTTAGGGCTCACAAAGCTCTTTGTCGCCATAGGCACGAGCGGCTATGTGCTGCCGGTAGGGCATTTTGCGCGTGCGTGCGAGCAAAGCATTTTAAACAACTTGGAGGTTGAAAGTGCGCTCAGGGCGTGCTTTGATAAGGTTTATGAGATGAAAGCTAGCGAGGCGATAGATAAAATCGCACAGGACATTAGGGAATTTTTTGGGGAAAAGGTGTGAAAATTTTGTGGATTTTTTGTAAATTTAACTAGAAATTCACAAAAATCCTACCATAATTTATTAACCAAAATATGCAAAAATACCCCTTGAAATTCAACATAAAGGACTCAAAATGACCAAAATTTTAGTCGCACTTTGTGCGTTTGCGAGCTTTTTGCTAGCTGTTGTGAATATCAACACGGCGGGCATCGATGAGCTTAAAACCCTCAAAGGCATAGGCGAGGGCAAGGCTCAGGCTATCATCGATTACCGCAAAGAGCATAAATTCAACTCCATCGATGAGCTCAAAAATGTCAAAGGCATAGGGGACAAGCTCTACAACAAAATCAAAGATGATGTGGTTGTGAAATAATTTTGAGGCTTTTTAATCGCTTGCAAGGCAGTTGCGGCGGTGCTTTTAAGGCTGTGTAGCTGTGCTTAATGCTTGCTAATGCCTTAAAAATGCTGTTTTGTGCCACTCTAATGCTTTGAAAATGCTATATTATAGCGTTTTGTGCCGTGTTAATGTTTCAAAGGGGCTGTGTGGCAAAATTTATGCCACATTAAGTCCTTTGAAATGCTGTGTGGTAGCGTTTGATACTAGACTAATGCCCTAAAAAAGAGCTTTTGCGATACTTAGTGTAAAAATTTGCACTAAAAAGGCGAATTTTGTGCTAAAATTCACGCCCTTTCGCCCCCAAAGCCAAAAAATCGCTTGATAGGATAGCGGATAAATCTAGTTTTTCGGCGAATTTTCGCAAGAAAACGGCGAATTTTAGCAAGCTGTTTTCGCGTGTAAAATCTCACAAAGCCGCCAAAATGTTCTAATTTTTTCAGCCGCTCAAATTCACTCTCGCCCCCACCACGCCCAGCTTGCAAGTTTGCCAAAGCACCACGCAACTCGTCCGCAAAACACGGCGTTTCAAAGGCGACTTTCCACCAGCGAAGCCCCAAAAGTTCGCCCCTTGTATCTACTCGCCAATTTTCGTTGTAATAAGGCTTGCCGTCCCCCGCCCAGTGCAAAATAATGGGATTTTCAAGGGCAAATTTTACCTGCTCGTCAGGGTAGGGCATCGAAAACCCATAAATCCAAAAATCCGCAAACTCGCTAGGATAATACAAATGCGTCAGGCAGTTGCATTCAAGCGGCAAAACAAGGGTTTTGTGGCGCAGTGCGGCACTTAACGCATCTTGGTCGTGGCATGACGAGCGGTAGTTTGAAAGGTAGGCGAGAGATTTTTGCAAAATATCCTGCCGCCTCCACTCGTCCAAATTTATCAGCAAAAAGCCCGAATTTATGTAAAAACCCTCAAAATCAAAGTCTGGTTTTTGGGGATTTTTGCTGATAGGGCGATATGTTGGCCACGAATTAACATCTAGCGTGGCGGCTGCTGCTTTATCGCCCAAATCAAGCGTGAAAAGTGCCCTTAAATCCTGCATCACAAGCATATCCACATCTAAATAAAGGCACATTTTTAAATTTTGTGGCATTAAATTTGGAATCAAAAACCTAAAATACGCTAGATAATTGTCCTTAAATTTTGGGAAATTTTGAAAAATGCTATCATCGCAAATGTGAATTTCTATCTCGCAGGGGTAAATTTCGCTTA
>CAVJSG010000109.1:3019-6738 GCA_963651895.1 Campylobacteraceae bacterium | reverse complement strand
CCTTAAAACAAATGGTGTAAAATGCGCTTTTAAATTTTAATTTTTGGAGCTGAATTTGAAAACAAAACGAACTTTGATGAGCCTTTTTGGCTTCGTTTGCACCTTGTTTTTGTGCTTTTTTCTCACAAGCGAGTCCTATGCAAAGGGCACGGACAAAAAGGACGAGCTAAACAAACGCTTGCAGGCGCTTGATAAATACACCAAAACCCTCGCCCTCATCGAGCAGTATTATGTGGAGGACCAAAATATCAGCGATTTGGTTGATAAATCCATCTCCGGGCTGCTGTCAAATTTGGACGCGCATTCCTCTTGGCTCGATGAAAAGGCACTTAACGATATGAAAATTCAAACGAGTGGCGAATTTGGCGGGCTTGGCATCACCGTGGGTATGAAAGATAGCGCGCTCACGGTCATCGCGCCCATCGAGGGCACGCCTGCGGACAAGGCTGGGATTAAGGCTGGGGATGTGATTTTGCGCATAAACGGCGAATCAACCCTTGGCATAAAGCTTGATGACGCGGTGGATAAAATGCGCGGCAAGCCAAAGAGTGAAATTACCATCACCATTTACCGCAAAGGCAGCGCGAAGCCCTTTGATATGACGCTTAAACGCGATGTTATCAAAGTCGAAAGCGTGTATTCTAAGATGATAGAAAAGGACGACATACTCTACCTGCGCGTTACGACTTTTGATAAAAATGTGGCGCAGCAGGCTCGCAAGGCTATTAAGGCTCAGCCAAAAGCCAAGGGCATAGTGCTTGACTTGCGAAACAACCCCGGAGGGCTGCTAGACCAAGCCATTGAGCTTACAAATTTGTTTGTGGATAAAGGCGTCATCGTATCTCAAAAGGGCAAAATCGAGTCGGAGAACAAAATTTACGAGGCTACGAAAAGCAAAAAGGTTACGGACACCACGCTGGTGGTGCTTGTAAATGGCGGAAGTGCCTCAGCTAGCGAAATAGTAAGCGGTGCGCTGCAAGACTTAAAGCGCGGGCTTGTTTTGGGCGAGAAAACCTTTGGCAAGGGCAGCGTGCAAAGCATTATCCCCATCAGCAAAAGCGAGGGGCTGCGCCTTACCATAGCCCGCTACTACCTGCCAAGCGGCAAAACCATACAGGCTGTGGGCTTGGAGCCTGACATTGAAGTGAGTGCGGGCAAAATCACGCAGGAAGAGGGCTTTTCGCTGAAAGAAAGCGACTTAAAACAGCACCTGCAAGGCGAGCTTGAAAAAATCGGCGGGGCGAAAAAAGAGGAAAAAAAGGACGAAAAGGCGGATAAAAACATCATAACTCGCGCTCAAATCAACGATGACGCGCAGCTTAAAGCCGCTGTGGATGCGATAAAAATCCTAAATATCCAAAGGGGGACGAAATGAAAAAGAAAAAAATCTACGAGGGCAAGGGAAAAAGGCTCTTTGAGACTGAGAAAAAGGACGAGTTAATCAGCGAATTCAAGGACGACTTAACCGCCTTTAACGCCGAGAAAAAGGGCAGCGAAAAGGGCAAGGGGGCGCTAAACTGCCAAATTTCCACCGCACTTTTTCATTTGCTTGAAAAAAACGGCATAAAAACCCATCTCATCGGCACCATCAGCGAAACCCGGCAGCTAGTAAAAAGGTGCGAAATCATCCCCATCGAAATCATAGTCCGCAATGTCGCCACAGGCTCGCTGACAAAGCGACTTGGGATAAAGGACGGCACGAAACTGCCCTTTGCGCTAGTGGAGTTTTGCCTAAAAGATGACGCTTTGGGCGACCCGTTTATCAATGACGAACACTGCTTGCTGCTAAATTTGGTGCGCGACAAAAAGGACATCAAAAAAATCAAAAAAATCGCGCGCAAAATCAACGCCATTTTGCTCGCCTTTTTTGACGCCAAAAAGTTGCGCTTAATCGACTTTAAAATCGAGCTAGGCTATGATAAAAAGGGCAAAATTTTGCTCGCCGATGAAATCAGCCCTGATAGCTGCCGCTTTTGGGACAAGGACTCGGGCGAAAAGCTCGACAAGGACAGGTTTAGGCAGGATTTAGGCAAGGGCAAGGACAAGGGCAAGGTAAAAATGGCTTACGAGGAAGTTTTGAAAAGGATTTTAAGCTAATTTTTTGTGAATTTTTAGCCTTGAATTTGGCTTTAAATTTGTGAATTTTTGGCTTTTGACGAATTTAAATTTGGTTTTAAATTTGCGAAAATTTTTTGCTAAATTTTGGGTGCGAAATTTTGTGAATTTTTGCCGAATTTGGCGTAAATTTTTTGGAGTAAAAAATGAAAATCTGCGTGAATATATCTTTAAAAGACGGGGTTTTGGACCCGCAGGCAAAGGCGATAGAAAAGGCTTTGCACGCGCTGAATTTTAGCGAGGTGAGAGAGGTAAAAATGGCAAAGCAGATTATTTTAGAACTTGATACGCAGGATTTGAGCGAGGCAAAGGCGCAAGCGAAAAAAATGTGCGAGGAATTGCTTGTAAATTCAGTAATAGAAAATTATGAATTTGTGTGAAATTGCGGCGGCTTGGATTGAATTTCGGCGTGAATTTTTGGTGTTTTTGGGGTTGAATTTGCTTTAAGCTAGCGTGGCTAGCGGACTTAGCTTGCGGCGATAAAGCCATTTTCGTGGGCTCGGCAGACTACTATGTCTAGCCCACGCCCACGAAAATGCCTTTCTCATCCACAATCGTCAGCCCGAGCAAACGCTTTAATTTTGGTGTTTCTAGCGTGGAATTTTGTGAATTTTTTAAGGAAAATTCACGCCAAATTCGTCATTGCGAGGCGTGGCACACGCCGAAGCAATCCATTATCGCGCAAAGTGCGATTTTTAGGGTAAAATTCACGGCAAACACCCAAAATAATGACAAGGAAAAAACAAATTGAAAGTAGCGATTATAAGATTTCTCGGCACAAACTGCGAATTCGACACCGCTTACGCCTTTGAAAAATTAGGCGTGAAAGCTGATATAATTTGGCACGAAAAGGCTGAATTTAAGGCTGATTTAGTGGTTTTGCCCGGCGGTTTTTCCTATGGGGATTATCTGCGAAGTGGGGCGATAGCCAAATTCGCGCGGGCGATGGACGGCGTTTTAGCCCACGCAAAACGCGGCGGCTTTATACTTGGCATTTGCAACGGCTTTCAAATGCTGCTTGAAATGCGGCTTTTAAAAGGGGCGATGAAGCACAACGAAAATTTAAGTTTCGTGTCCAAAAATCAGCCCCTGCGTGTCATCTCAAACGACAACGCGCTGTGCAAAAATTTCGCCAAAAATGAAATCGTAAGCCTGCCCATAGCCCACGGCGAGGGCAATTTTTTCGCGGATGAAAACGACTTGAAATTCTTGCAGGACAAGGACTTAATCACCCTAAAATACGATGGCAACCCAAACGGCTCAAAAGAGGGTATTGCGGGCATTTGCGATGAAAAAAAACGCATTTTTGGGCTGATGCCTCATCCCGAGCGAGCCTGCGAAAACTTGCTTGGCTCGGACGCGGGACTAAAAATGTTAAAGGGATTTTTGTGAAATTTTTAAATTTAAACGCTAAGAAAAAAGCAAATTTTATGAATTTAAACGCCGCAAAAAAGGCGTTTTGCGAAAAATTTAAAGCTCTTTTCTAAAAAAGCATTTAGCTAGAAATTTAGCAAAATTAAAGCGTAAAATGAAGCGAAACGCTTTCCCCCGAAAGAAAAGATTTGCGTTAGCAAATCAAGTTTCTTTCGTGGGCAACCGCGCCC
>CAVJSG010000109.1:0-3009 GCA_963651895.1 Campylobacteraceae bacterium | reverse complement strand
TTTGAAATTCGCTTAATATTCAATGCTTTTTTAGAAAAGAGACAAATTTAAAAAACAAAAGATATTAAAAAAGGATTTTAATGAAAATTCTAAAAAATTTATTTCTAGCACTCATTTTCTCAGCCCTTGTGCTGAATTCAGCCCAAGCACAGCTCGATGAGGCGGGCAAAAGAGTTTATCAAGGCATCGCAGAGAGCGATGAAAAGGGCGATTACACGCAAAATATCTTTGAGCCTTTCGTGGCGACTAGCTCGCTGATTTTAAGCACAAAACCCTACAAAAGCGACTATTTTGTGGGCGAGGTTTTTGCCATAGAGCTCACCGCCACGACTACTGAAAAAACGGACTTTGAGCTTGAAGTGGAGTTTAACAAAAATGACTCGCTTGTGTTTTTAAATCCTAGCACAAAATGGCAGCAAAACGGCGATGATTACACCACTACGCTTTACTTTGAGGCAAGCGATGTCAATGCGCAATTAGCGCAAATTTCAGTGAATTTAAAGCGCAACAAAGAGACTTTTCAGCAAGCAAGCCTTAACATAAATCCTATGCAATTTAAGCGCATAAATGGGGGCAAAAACTATTCGCACATAGTGGCGCAAGAGCTTGAAATAAAGCACTTTAAAAGCGATTTTTTTGACGATAAAAATCTAGTTATGATAGTAGAACTTGCGGCAAAAAATGCGAATTTAAAGAATTTTAAATTAAATAACGACAAAATCATCCAGCAGCGCGTGGATGGGCTGCGCGGCGATTTTAACGAGTCTAGCGCGTTTTACTCCGCCGTTTTTGCGCCGAATTTAAATGAGCTGAATTTTTCTTATTTTAACACCACAGCCCAAAGGCTTGAAAGCGTGAATTTAAGGGTTGAGGTGAGCGATGAAAAAATCAGCACGCAGAGTGATTTAAATCCAAAAAACAACAGCCTTGATTTATACAAACGCCTTGCGCTGTGGGCTTTGGCAGGCATTTTTGGCGTGTTTTTTGTGCTAAAACGCCACTATGTGCTACTAGTTGCCGCGCTCATTTTCTTTGGGGCGAGCTTTCTAGTAGGCAGCTCAAATGCCACGCAGATGGGCGTTTTAAAAGCAAATTCAAAGGCTCAACTACTGCCCACCACGCAATCAACGCATTTTTACACCAGCGAGACGGACGAGGAGGTCGAAATTTTGGGGCGTAGGGATGATTATGTCAAGGTGCTTTTTAGCAGCGGCAAGATAGGATGGGTGAAAAATGAAGCTTTGCAAGCGCATTAGGGCGGGGATTTACTGCGTTTTTTTCCTAGCAAGCGTGTTTTTCGTGCTGTTTTTGTTTATTTTCACAAATAACCAAGAAAAAATTTGGCGAATTCGGCGTGCGTGGGCTAAAATTCAGCTAAAAGTTTTGCGCGTAAAAGTCGAATTCGTGGGCGAATTAAACCCAGCCGCCACGATGATAATGATGAATCACCAAAGTATGATAGATATCATCGCCCTCGAAGCGCATTATGAGCGCAATCTCGCGTGGGTTGCCAAAAAAGAGATACGCGACCTGCCCATTTTCAAATACACGATGACAAAGCCGCGCCTCATTTGCGTGGATAGAAAGAATCCGCGCTCGATAATCGGCGTGCTAAAAGAGGCGAGGGAGCGGCTAGCGGAGGGGCGCGTCATCTCGATTTTCCCTGATGGCACGCGCTCTAAAACGGATAAAATCCTTAAATTTCAAGTTGGAGCGCGAATTTTAGCCGAAAAACTCGCCCTAAAAGTGCAACCCCTGCTCATCATCGACAGCGCGAAACTGCTTGACAGCAAGGAATTCACCATTTCAAGTGGGGTGCTGAAAATCGTGTGTTTTGATTTAATCGACACTAGCGAGGACGGCTGGCTGGAAAAAACGCACGATAAAATGCAAGAGCGCCTAGACGCCGAAAGAGCGGCATTAGCGTGAAAGGGTTTTGTGAAATTTGCGTTAAATTTGTAGAAAATGGGTGAATTTTTTGGTTGCAATTTGGTGTGAATTTTTGTGAATTTTTTGTGGGCGTGAATTTTTTATTAAATTTCGCAAATTTCTACAAAAATTTACACAAAATTCCATAAATTTGTGGCTTAAAATTTTGTTTAAAATAGGGCTTATCGCTATGTTTTATGGCAAAAATTTAGCAAAACAAGCCCCATTTTTCAGACACAAAGCCGCTATTTTAGCCTTATCATCAAGGTGCCTTTGTTTTCTGCGATTTTGTATTCAAACGCCTCTGGGAAGCGATTTAAGAGGGTTTTCCATCTTTTTGCCCCAAAATCAGTCAAGCTCAAATTCTTATTTTTGAGATGATTATTTAGCACCGCAATGCTGCAAAAGCCGTTTTTATCGGCATTTGCCTTTAAGGTTTTAAGTATTTTTGTAAGCATTTCCTTTATTTCTTTGTCGCTTTTTGTCGTGGGTTTAGCGTTTTTGGGAGTGGGTGCGGAGCTAGTTTTTTTAGGCTTTGGCGAATTTTTGTTAGCTTTTTGCTTTGAATTTTGCGCGGATTTTTCACTAGCTTTTTGCGCACTTTTTGGCAAAGGCTCGCTAGCCTTTGCAGCGGGCTTTTGAGCCACTTTTGGAAAAGGCAAGAATTTATCGCAAGAATTTTTTAGCCTCTCATTTGCCTTATCCGAGTCCCCAAAGATAAAGACTTCAAGCCCATTCGCGCGAATTTCAGCCGCCAAATGCGAAAAATCACTATCGCTTGACACCAGCGCGATGCCCTGCAAAACGCTATTTCGCAGCTCTTTCATCGCATCGATGGTAATGGCTATGTCAGCGCCGTTTTTCAGCCCCTTCGCAAAAACCTGCACAGGCTCTATGCCGTGCTGCTCGGCGAGTGCTTGCGTCCAGTCGCTTTGCTTGCCCCAGTCCCTAAACGCCCGCTTTATGAGCAGCCTTTTGCCCTTGCTTTCGAGCCTTTCAAGGACGCCCGCCACGAAATTCGCCGAGACATTTTCGCAGTCAAAATACACCGCAAAATTTTCGCTCATTTTTCCCCCTTGC
>CAVJSG010000108.1:0-6741 GCA_963651895.1 Campylobacteraceae bacterium | reverse complement strand
CGCTTTTTAAAACAACACCACTCAAAGCACTATAAAAAGGGCATTTTAAATGGATTTTGACTTTATAATCACCTACACGCCTGCCTTTGTGCGTGCTGGCTGGCTTACCTTGCAGGTTTTTGGCTTGGGACTAGGGCTTTGCTTGCTTATCGGCATAGCCTGCGTGCTGGCGGATTATTTCAAATTCAGCCTTTTAAGGCGCGCGAGCAAAGCTTACATCGAGCTTTCGCGCAACACGCCCTTGCTCATACAGCTATTTTTCCTATATTACGGCTTGGGGCGACTCGGCGTGAGCCTCTCATCCTTTGCTTGCGCGGTGGTGGGGCTTGCTTTTTTGGGCGGTTCTTATATGGCTGAGAGCTTGCGAGGGGGCATTGAAGCCGTGAAAAAACAGCAATTTGAGGCGGGTTTGTCGCTTGGACTCACTAAATGGCAAAACTTTCGCTTTGTAATCCTGCCCCAAGCCCTTGGTATAGCGATGCCAAGCCTCTCGGCGAACACGATTTTTTTATTCAAAGAAACCTCCGTGGTTAGCATCATCGCCCTGCCGGACTTGGTTCAAACGATGACTAGCATAAATTCGCTCACATATAGGACGGATGAGCTGCTTTTTATGCTCTTTATGGGCTATTTTATCATTATCTTGCCGCTGTCCTTGCTTTTAAATCGCCTAGAAAAGAGGCTTGCGTATGTATGAGATTTTTGCAGAGCCTAATACTTGGCTGAGCCTGCTAAACGGACTCTTTGTAACCCTTGAAATTTCAGTGGTTGCCATAGTAGTATCCTCTGTGGGTGGGCTTTTTATGGGGGTTTTGATGAGTTTAAAAAATCCCTTTATTTACGCTTTTTGCCGCTTTTGTTTAGAGTTTGTGCGCGTGATGCCCCTCATCGTGTGGCTTTTTGTTATGTATTTTGGCTTGTCGCGGTGGTTTGGGCTGAATTTAAGCGCCGTGAGTGCCAGCATTGTGGTGTTTAGCATTTGGGGAGTCTTTGAGATGATGGATTTAGTGCGCGGCGCGCTTGCTAGCATCCCCAAACACCAGCTAGAAACGGCACTCTCGCTAGGCTTAAAGCCCCCGCAAGCCTATGTTTTCATCATCATCCCCCAAGCCCTGCGCCGCCTCACGCCTGCGAGCATAAATTTACTCACGCGGATGATTAAAAGCACGACCTTTGCCTTTCTCATAGGGGCTGTGGAGCTCGTAAAGGTGGGGCAGCAAATCATCGAACTGCACCACAGACAAGCCCTCGCGCCCTTTGCGGTGTATGGGCTTATCTTTTTCATTTACTTTTTGTTGTGCTATCCGCTGTCGAAATTTTCAAAGAACTTAGAGCTGAAATGGAGCTAAAATGGGCATTTTAAAGATAGAAAACCTGCAAAAGTTCTACGGCACGCACCAAGTGCTAAAAGACATAAGTTTGGAAGTCGGTAAAAGCGAGGTTGTGGTGATTTTAGGACCCAGCGGCTGCGGTAAATCCACGCTTTTGCGCTGCATCAATGGGCTTGAAGCCATAAAAGACGGCACTATCACCATAGACGGCACGCGTATAACAAAGGATTTTAGGGACTGGACGCGCATTCGCCAAAAGGTAGGAATGGTGTTTCAGTCTTATGAACTTTTTGAGCATTTAAGTGTCGAGGAAAACATACTTCTAGCACCCTTAAAGGTGCAAAAACGCCCAAAAGATGAGGTTTTGCGCGAAGCTAAATCGTGGCTAGCAAAGGTAGGGCTTGCTCACAAGCTTCACGCCTATCCCAAAGAGCTAAGCGGTGGGCAAAAGCAGCGCATCGCCATCGTCAGGAGCTTATGTATGAACCCCGAGCTGATGCTTTTTGACGAGGTTACCGCCGCGCTAGACCCTGAAATCGTGCGCGAGGTGCTTGATGTGATGCTAAATTTGGCGCGCGAGGGGATGACTATGCTCATCGTTACGCACGAGATGGGCTTTGCGAGGGCTGTGGCAGACCGCGTGGTGTTTATGGACGAGGGGCAAATCGTGGAAATTTCAAAGCCCGAAGCCTTTTTCAAATCCCCAAAAACCGAGCGAGCAAAGAAATTTTTGAATTTGTTTGATTTTTCGTAGAATTTATCTCATCAAAACGCGTGGGGTAGGGCTTTGGCGTGAATTTTTTGCGTTTCGTGGTTTAAATTTTTGAGCCTTATTAAAAAGTCGTGGAGTAGGGCGTTTGAGAGTAGGGCAGGGTGATTTTAAGAAATGTTACTAAAAGAAACACAAAATAAAACAAATGGTAAATTTTTGCTTGCGATAAATTTATTTTGGCTAAAATTTGTGGAAATTTCATTAAGTTTAAATTTATATTTTAAAACCCTTTTTTCTAAAAATTTAAAAGGATGCCAAAATGGACGCAAATGCCCAAAAATCAGCCCAAAAAGCGAGTAAAAATTCACAAAATTTCACAAAAAATGCCACAAAAAATGCAAAAAAATCACTCGGCAAAAGGCTAAAAGTCGCGCTTGTGCAAATGCACGCCAAGCCCTATGAGTGCGCACAAAACCTGCAAAAAGCACTGAATTTAGCTAGACAGGGCTGCGAAAAGGGCGCGCGGCTCGTGGTTTTGCCTGAACTTTTCGACAACGGCTACTGCGTGAGCGACAAGGATAGGGACTTTGGCATTGATTTTAAAAAGCCGCACCCCACTTTACAGGCTTTGTGTGAGTTTGCAAGCACGCAAAACGCCTATGTCATAGCGTGTATCATAGAAAAAAGTGGCGCAAAACTCTATGACACAGCTTTCATCGTCTCACCAAAGGGCAAAATAGTGGGCAAACATCGCAAAATTTACCTTTGGGACACTGAAAAAAGGCGTTTTAAACAGGGCAAAAAATACGAAATTTTCAGTCTGAATTTTGGCAAATTTAGCGTGAAATTAGGGCTTCAAATCTGCTATGAGCTGGGCTTTGGCGAGGGTGCGCGGGCTTTGGCGTTAAAAGGCGCCGAGCTTTTAATTTATCCTAGCGCCTTTGGCAAGGCAAGAGCGTATAATTGGGACTTGTTAAGCCGCGTGCGAGCCCTAGAAAATGGGTGTTTCGTGCTAGCTTGCGGGCTCAGCGGGGCTTGCGTTGATAGGGTGTCGGGCAAAAATGTCGAATTTGCGGGCAATTCAAGGGTAGTTTCGCCAAAGGGCAAAATCGTCAAAAACGCACAAAATGACGATGAGTGCATAGTTTGCGAGCTTGATTTAAGCGAGATAAAGGCGCAAAGAAAGGCGTTGCCATATTTAAAAGATTTCGATAAAAAGATGATAAAAAGGGCGTTTGGGAGTGTTTAGAGGGCTTGTAAATAGCTTAAATTAGGCGTTTTTGGGTTTTAGATAGAAATTTGGTGTGAATTTTTGGGGTTGAATTTGCTTTGGGCTAGCGTGGCTAGCGGACTTAGCTTGCGGCGATAAATCGCTTTTGCGGCGTTCGGCAGACTACTATGACAAGCGCACACGCCGCAAAATCGATTTCTCATCCACAAAGCTCAGCCCGAGTAAGTGCCTTTTTTCACGCCTTTAAGCAAATTTGTGAATTTTTTCGCCAAAAATGCGTGAATTTTCGCCGTGTTTTGGTAAATTTGTGAATTTTTGTGTAAATTTTGCCCCAAATTCACGGATTTTACAAATCCGCGAATTTATGGATTGTTTCGACTTGCTTTGCAAGTCTCGCAATGACGAAATTTTGCGCCATTCATAATTAAAAATGCACCAAAAATTTATAAAAATTTGCACCATTAAAAAAAACCAAATTTACACAAAAAAATGCAAAAAAGTAACAAAAGCAAAAAAATTCACAAATTTTTTCCAAATTTCAAAGCAAAATTAACAAAACCAAACTATAATAACAAAAAAATAAACATAAACCAAAGCAAAAGCAAACACTTTTGCAAAAATCTCACCGAAAGGAGCAACAATGGCAAAAGAGATTTTAGTTGCGTATGGCGTTGATATAGACGCTGTGGCGGGTTGGCTTGGCAGTTATGGCGGCGAGGACAGCCCTGATGACATTTCGCGCGGGCTTTTCGCCGGCGAGGTAGGCATTCCGCGCCTTTTGAAGCTCTTTAAAAGGCACAATATCCCCGCGACTTGGTTCGCGCCGGGGCACTCCATAGAGACCTTTCCCGAGCAGATGAGGATGATTGTGGATGCGGGGCACGAGATAGGCGCGCACGGGTATTCGCACGAAAATCCCATCGCGATGAGCGCGAAGCAAGAGGAGGATGTTTTGCTCAAAAGCATCGAGCTCATCAAAAAGCTCACGGGTAAAGGTCCCACAGGCTATGTCGCGCCGTGGTGGGAGTTTTCAAATATCACAAACGAGCTGCTGCTCAAACACGGCATCAAATACGACCACTCGCTGATGCACAACGATTTCACGCCCTACTATGTGCGCGTGGGGGATAAGTGGAGCAAGATTGATTACAGCGCGGACGCCAAAGAGTGGATGAAACCGCTAGTGCGTGGGCAGGAAACGAACCTTGTCGAAATCCCTGCGAATTGGTATTTGGACGACTTGCCGCCGATGATGTTTATCAAAAAATCGCCAAACAGCTTTGGTTTTGTGAGTCCGCGCGACATAGGGCAGCTGTGGATAGACCAATTTGACTGGGTGTATCGCGAGATGGATTATGCGGTGTTTGCGATGACTATACACCCCGATGTGAGCGGGCGTCCGCAGGTTTTGATGATGCACGAGCGCATCATCTCGCACATAAATTCGCACGAGGGCGTGAAATGGGTGAATTTCAACCAAATCGCCGATGATTTTTTGAAAAGGTGCCCTAGGAAAAAGTAGGGTGTTTTTGACTGAATTTACTTGGCGTTTTGATTGCTTTAAATGCCGATTTTATAGGCGTTTGAAGTGGTTTAAGGTGTGGATTTTTGGCTTTAAATTTGGCTTTTGGAGCTGAATTTATGGGGCTTTTAAAGCGTTTAAGGGCTTTAATAGCCCCTTTTTTGTGAATTTTTTGGCGCAAATTTCGTCATTGCGAGCGGTTTTTGTAAAAAACCGCGTGGCAAGGCACTAAAATTCAAGCAAAAGCTTGAATTTGTCATTCTGAGCCTGCGAAAGCAGGCGAAGAATCCACTACCAAAAATTCACGCCTTTTTCAAAAAACGGTGGCAAAAAGGAAAAAAATGTGCGTTTTGTGCGGCGAATTTATCAGCACCTTTCATTGGAGCGATGTGGATTTTAGGGCTCAAAATGTCGTAAATGTGGGCGAAAACGCCACGCAGCGCAAACGCGCACGGCTGAAAAGGGTGAGCATTTTGAATGAAATTTTGGACTTTTATGGGCTTAAAATCGCCGATTGGCAGGGCAGCAAATTCGTGCTGAGTGATAAAAAGGGGCAAAGCGTTATCGTCAATGATTTGGGCGATTTGTGGGGCAAGGCAAATGCGCTGTGTGGTAGGGATTTGGACGCCTTGGATGAGAAATTATTAGCCTTTTTGCAGGCAAATTTTTTGCAAAAAAATGAGCAAAATTTGAGCGAAAATTTGCAAAAATTAAAAACCCAAAATAAAAATTCACACCAAAAACAAAATAAAAATTCACACCAAACTCAAAACCAAAATTTACCCCACGCAAAAAGCGAAAATTCACAAATTTTAAGCAAAAATTCACACAAATTTCAAACCCAAAACCCCCAAAAAAACAATGCCTAAAATCCCCGTAACCCTCATCACAGGCTTTCTTGGCAGCGGCAAAACTAGCTTTTTGCGCGAATTTTTAAGCGCACACAACGACAGCGGCACCGCACTCATCATCAACGAACTTGGGCAAGTCGCCCTAGACCAGCGCGTTTTAAAGCCCAGCGTGCATTACGCGGACGAGCAAATGCTCTATCTCAACGCGGGCTGCCTATGCTGCACCAAGCGTTTAGACTTGATTGAGTCGCTCAAAGCCCTGCTAGATGGCTACGAGGCGAGGGGCGAGCGGCTGCGCCAAGCCATCATCGAAACCACAGGGCTTGCGAACCCAGCGCCGATTTTATGGACACTTTTAAGCGATGCCTTCTTGTGCGCCCACTTCGTCCTGCAAGGCTCCATCGCCTGCGTGGATGCACTCGGCGGGCTTTTGCAGCTTGAAAATGACGAGGCGAGGCAGCAAATCGTTTGCAGCGACAGCGTTTTGCTCACCAAAACCGACTTAAACGCCGACACAAAGGCGTTACGCACCGAAATTTTGGCTATAAATCCTAGCGTAGCGATATTTGACAAGCGTGGGCTTTCTTACGAGGCGCTTTTTTCCCAGCAAAAAGCCCTAAAATTCACGCCCGCCGAACCCTCACAAAACGCGCATCCACAGGGCTTTGAGAGCCTTGCGATAAGTTTTTGCGGCGCGGTTGAGTGGAGCACCTTTGGGATATGGCTGAGTATGCTGCTACACAGGCACGGGACGCGAATTTTGCGTGTGAAGGGCATCTTGGACATAGGCGAGGACTTTTTGGTGTGCATAAACGGCGTAGGGCACATCATCCACGCCCCCACGCATATAGCAAAAGACGATGAGAGCGGCTCAAAGCTAGTTTTCATCACGCGCGAATTACCAAAAGAGCAAATTTTACGCTCCCTAAACGCTTTCAAACACCTACTAAAAGCGGACTTTGCGGTGATTTGATTGAAATTTTGTGAATTTTTTGGTTAAATTTACAAAAAAATATCATTGCGAGAGTTAGAATAAGAAATGATTTGCTAACGCGAACCGTGTGTTTTTAAAATGTGAATTTGCGCCTAAATAT
>CAVJSG010000107.1:0-7015 GCA_963651895.1 Campylobacteraceae bacterium | reverse complement strand
CAAATTTTGCAAATTTTTTCAAAAAATTTTCATTAAGGTTTCAAAAACGACAGCCTGTGTCGCAGGGGTGTGGTAAAATACCCTCGTTTAAAGTAAAAAAGTGCTTGCGAATGCGGCAAAATGGCACTCGCCAAAATCAAAAGCACGATTTTACCTTAAACCAAAAAATTTTTTTAAGGAGGACAGGATGAGAAAATCCGTGTTACTAGGACTTGGAGGTGCTGCCATTTTGGGCGGCTGGGTGCTTAAAAACCTTTTAAGCGACAAGGCTGAAAACGCCAAAAATTCAGCCCAAGGCGAGAAAGAGGTTTTTAAGGGCGAGTTGGGCGAGTTTAGTAAATTTGACAGCGAAAACTCGTCTTTTAACGAAAATTTTACGCATAAGGAGGAAAAGATGACAATGCGTGATTTAGAGGCTTTGCAAGAGCCTTACTACGATGAAAAGTTCGAGGAGTTGTTGCATTTGGTAGAAAGTGGCAAAAAACCCGAACAAGCCATCGTTGATTATTTAGACAATAAAGGGGATAGGGTCGGGCATAATCAGGCTAAACGCTCTTTACGCTTATTGTCTAAGCGGGGCATCGAGCGTATGGATAAATTGGCTGATGAGGCAGATGAGATATGCGCTAGCATAGAGCAAATCGGCGAGGAGGAGTTTGAAAGAAGGGTTGAAGCCGTGTTGAATACTTAAAATGGTAGCGTGATTTTGGCAAATTTGGCTGAAATTTTAGAAAGGGGGCTTGGCGAAAATGAAAGTCTAGTTGGCTAGACATTGTAAGTGGTGCAAGTTGGCTGAATTTATGGGGTTTATAAGCCTTAAATTCAGCTTTAATCCCTAGAATTTTGCCATTAAATTCTAGGGATAGCCTTTGGCAAGGCTTTGTAAAAAGGCGAAATTCAAAGGCATAATTTTTGCAAAATGCAAAGAAAGGATAGAAAATGGCAAAAAAATTATCACACGAGGAGCTTTTAGCGTTAGGAGAAAAAATATTTAACGCAGAATCAGAAGAGTTTGATGCGTTATATAATAGTAGTCCTGAAGCTTCAAAAGCATTTTGGTTGTATTTGAAAAAATGGAGAGAAGAAGACTATCCTAAAGAGGTGGCAGAAACTCTTGAGGCGATAGAAAACCTAAAAAATACTTTACAAAACACAAAAGTAAAGTAAAAAATAGAGGGATAAGTATCCCTCTATTTTTGTTTTGGTTTTTAAAAATTCACGCTTTAACCTGTCCGCAAAGACATTAAACTAAATTTTGCATTAAGGAGCGAAAATGAAAACATTTAAATACGCCTATTGCAAGAAGTGCGGTAGGGTTGAGATAAATCCTAGTGGGTTTTTTGTGCGTTGCGATGAGTGCGGCACGCGGATGAAAAAGTCAAAATGCCCCGAAGGGATTGATTGGTATATAGTGCTGTTGTCGCTATCGGTGATGATTAGCCCCATTGTCAAGGGCTTTTTGCGACCATTTAGATACATTAGATACAAGTTGTATATGAAGTTGTTGGAATATGCCATAAAGCGCGGCTGGATAACTATTGTGTATTAAAAATTCACAAAAATTCGTCCGCGATGACATTAAACTAGATTTTACATTCAAGGAGTAAAAATGTTGTCTAACTTTCCTATGTGGTGGGCGGAAAAAAAGCCAAGCAAAAGTCAGCAAACCTTGCTTGAAGCCATAGGCGAGCAAGATTTGCTAGTGCCTGTGGTGGGCGGATTTAGTGCGGGTAAAAGCACGGCTTTAAATGCCTTTTTGGGCGAGAGTGTTTTAAGTGTGGCTATCACGCCTGAAACCGCGCTGGCTACGGAGCTGCGCTACATTCAGGGCGAAAGCTACGCTGAGGGCGTTAGGGAAAATGGCGAGGCGCAAAGGCTGAATTTAGCTGAATTTGGCAAGCTAAAAGAAAGGGCTAGTGAATTTAGCTTTGCGAGGCTTTATCTAAACAACGCCAAACTTAGAGAAATAGCCCCTCTCGTGCTTGTGGATATGCCCGGCTTTGACTCATCGCGCGATACACACGACAAAGCCATAAAAAGATACATAGATAATGGGTCGCATTTCATCGTCCTTGAAAGCGTGGAAAGGGGTGCTGTGGAGGCTAGCGTGAAAGGGCGCATCCGTGAATTTAATGGTAAATTCACCTTTTGTCTAAGCAAGACAGACGGCGAGTCGCCCACAAAGATAGCAGAGGTTAAGGAGAGCATAGCTAGCGATTTGAAGGCTAGCTTTGGCTATGAAAAGCCCATATTTTTGCTCGATGATAGGGACAAAACCTTAGATGAGGTCATCGCTAGCATAGATAAAAATGTGGCGAAAGAGGAGTTTATAAGGGATTTTTTTCACAACGCGCCACATTTTATGAGCGAGGTTGTCGAGCTTAATGAGCAATGGCACGAGCTGCAAGCAAGGTATGATGAGGTTTTGGATAAGGCGATTAAAAAATCCAAAGCATTTAGGCACGACTTTAAGCGCAAAAGTGATGATGAGATAGAGGAATTTGGGCGGTGGTGCGAGGATATGGATGAAAAAATAGAAAAGATAAACGATGAACAAAGCAAAATCATCGATGAAATCGGCAAATTTGGCGATGAGTGCGAGGAGTCTGTTTATTTATTTTTCTTAACAAGGCTTACTTTTAGGCTGAGTTGTGCAAAATTAAATTTTGATAAATTTTTTGAATTTAGCAAAATTCGTAGGGATGTAGCAGTCAAAAAGCTTGAAAATTTGGACTTTGATTTTGAATAAGCTTTTGTGAATTTTTTGTGTGATTTTGCGAAATTGCGTGAATTTTTTTAAAAAATTCACAAAAATTCGTCCGCGATGACATTAAACTAGATTTTACTTTTAAGGAGTCATTATGACAGGGCAAATGTTGCAAACTCAAAGGCAGTTTGTGGAGTATTTGGGGCAAGTGAATGCGCTTGTTGCGCAGGCGGAGCTTGACAAAAGCAAGGATGGCTTGATAAAAGCCATCAGCGAGCAAGAACTGCTAGTGCCTGTGGTGGGCGGATTTAGTGCGGGCAAAAGCACGGCTTTAAACGCCTTTTTGGGCGAGAGCGTTTTAAGCGTGGCTATAACGCCTGAAACCGCGCTGGCTACGGAGCTACGCTACACTCAGGGCGAAAGCTATGCTGAGGGCGTTAGGGAAAACGGCGAGGCGCAAAGGCTCAGCCTAGCCGAGTTTGGCGAGCTTAAAAACCGCGCGAGTGAATTTAGCTTTGCGAGACTTTATCTAAATAACGAAAAGCTAAAAGCCATAGCCCCGCTGGTGCTTGTGGATATGCCCGGCTTTGATTCGCCGCTTGACGCGCATAATAAAGCCATTCAGGGGTATTTGAAAAAGGGCGTGTTTTTCATCGTCCTTGAAAGCGTGGAAAGGGGTGCTGTGGAGGCTAGCACGCAGGCTAATATCAAAACCTTTACTAGCCTAAAAAGGGACTTTGTCTTTTGCCTAAGCAAGACGGATGCCCAGCCACCAGCACAGGTTGAGAGCATTAGGGCGAGCATAGCTAGCACCTTAAAGGCTAGTTTTGGCTATACCAAGTCTGTATTTTTGCTAGATGATGGGGACAAAACCCTAGATGAAGTCATCTCGCAGATAGAAAGCGAAAAAATCTTTGAAAGGCTTTACAAGGATGATTTGAAATTTGACTTTGAAAGCACAAAATCAAGCATTCAAACCAAAATTTCAACTCTGCAAGCTAGTAAAGTTGATATAAAAGAAGCCCTTGATGAGATTGAAAACACCATCGCTAGCATTGATACTGTAAGGCAAAATTTAGCGCGTGAGCAAAATGACAGGGCGCAAATCGTTGCCGATGCGACTTTAAAAGCCGTGCTTAACGCTTTAAGTGGGTCTATAAATTCACTAGCCCAAGCAGCTATGAGCAGCCAAGAGACTATGAATAGGCAAATCAACCAAATAGTGCAAGCCACTTTAACTAGCGAATTTGCCAAGCAAGCACAAAGCCAAATTCAAGACATTATCGAGGTTTATAAAATCGAGCTTAACGACCTAAAACTAGCCTCGTTTAATATCGATGAAAGATGGCTAGAAAATGTGTTGAGCTTTATTTCTAATGCTTTGGAGGGCATAGTTATAGGCGTTAAGGATAATAGCGGCTTAATTGATACGCTAGCAAATGGCGCACAAGTCATAATGGCAGCACTTGCAGTGAAATTTAAGTTCCTAAAACCCATAGCTGTCATAGCAGGCGAGGTAGTGCGCTTTATAGCTGGTTTGTTTGGTGCGGGCGAAAAGGAAATCGACAAGGCAGGACTTGAAGCGCAGATTTTATCAAGCGTGCAAAGCGGCTTAAAACCCGAGCTTGAAAAGCACGCCAAAGAGCAAATAAGCACCCTGCAAGAAAACATCGCCATTGCGCTTGAAGCTAGCTTTAAAGTAAAAAGCAAGGAAATTCAAGCCGCACAACAAGAAAAGGAAAAAGAGTCGGCTGAGTTAGAAATGCAAATAAACAAGCTAAGCCAAGTAAGCGACAAGCTAAGCACGCTTGCCACGCAATATCTTTACGCATAAATGGAGGGGCAAAATGAATTTTGATGAATTCTTAGTCGAGCTTGATGACACAGCAAAAATAGTGGCTGGGGCTAGTGAATTTGTGCAAAAGACGAGTCGTGTTTTGGTGGCAAACCATCTCATACAAAAGCGCAACGAGTATGAAAAGAAATACGAAACGCTAAAAGACACTAGCCGCTTGCTGAAAATAGGCATTTTAGGACGCGTAAATGCTGGCAAAAGCACCTTTTTAAACGCCTTGCTTTTTGAGGGCAAAGGCGTTTTGCCAACGGCTGCCACGCCTATGACAGCGGCTTTGACCGTGCTTGAATACTCCAAAACCCCAAGTGCTAGTGCCGAGCCTTATGACAAAGAGGATTTGACTGAAATTAAAGCCAAGTCTCAGCGTTATAAGGACGAATTTAAAAGACTAAGTGCTGAGAATTTCAAGTTGCGTTTGGAAAAGGAAAAGAAACTAAAAAACAGCATCGATGAAAGGGCGTTAAGGCAAGAAGAAGAAACAAACGCCGAAACTCTACTAAAAGAGAAAGAACCGATGCTGCACGCTTGCTTTGAGCAACAAAAGCGCATAGAGGAAAACAAGGACTATGAATTTGAAAATTTGAAAGAAATTCACGGAAACTTGGACGAAATTCGTGCGCAGCTTAAAGATTTCGTGGGCGAGAGTGGTAAATTTATGCCCTATACAAAGGCTATTACTTTAAAGGTCGATAATGATTTCCTAAAAGATATGCAAATCATCGACACTCCGGGGCTAAACGACCCTATGCCAAGTCGCTCAAAACGCACAAATGACTTTTTGCAAAACTGCGACATAGCCTTTGTTTTGTCCTTGGCTGGGCAGTTTTTTCATCAAAGCGACAGCGAACTTTTCGACAAGTTAGCCAACAAAAGTGGCACGGCAAAGATAGTCTTTGTGGCACTAAAAGCCGATAAAACCATCCTAGAAAGCAGTGTCAAACAAAAAAGTGGGGCGAATTTAGATAAGGCTTTAAAGGACATAGCTAGCAGCCTTGACAAGTCCCTTAAAGACGGCTTAAAAGAGGGTTTAAAGGATAACAAAGCCGAACTAAAAAACTTGCAAGAAAGGATGCCATACCCACTCATCATTACCTCGTCAATGTGCGCTAACATAGACTTTGTGGGCGCGGAAAATTTAGACGAAAACAGCGATGAGAAATTTTATCTTAAAAATTTGCAAAAAGCCTACCCCAACGACTTTGATAAAGCAAATTTAAAGAAAAGTTTGCAAAAACTCGCTAATGTCAAAACCATAAAAGAGGTCTTTGCCGACACTAGAAAGGACAAGGAAAAAACGCTACAAAAAGCACTTGATGAGAATTTAAGGGCTGATTGTGCGAATTTGCAAAACTACAAAAGCGAGTTAGCCAAAAGCATAAAGGATGAAGCAGAGAGGCTAGAAACAAGCGATGTGCAAGAACTTACAAGGCAAATCGCAGAACTAGACGCAAACAAAAATAAGGCTCAAAATGCGCTAAATTCAAGCTGGGATAAGCTTAGAAAGGATTTTACAACAAAGCTGAAACAAAGCCTTATCGACAAGAAAACAACGCACCTCAAATCGCTCAAAGATAAGCGCGAAGTAGCTTTGCAAAGGGAAAGCGAGACTTATACGCACGATAAAGGCTCGGGCTTGTTTTGGTGGAGAGACCTTTTTGGTTGTCGCTATGAAACAAGGCAAAGGATGGTAGAGACTACTTTGGCAGGCAATTTATGCAAGGAAATCGAAAAATTTGCCAAAGAGATGGAAATCTTGCTAAAAAATGAAAGCAAAGAAAGGGCACAAAGCTGGCAAAAAACAGCTCGCCGCGAGCTTTTAAGCACGCTTAAAGACTGCATCAAAGGGGACTACAAAAACCTTTTGGACAAAGCATTAGATGAAACCTTTGGCGAGATAAAATATCCGCAGCCAAACTACGCCTCCGCCATTCCAAGCGCCATAAGCGGTGCAAGTGGCAAGCTAAAAGGCTATGCGGCGCGTGAATTTTTAGAGGCTGTGGATGCGTATTTTGCGGACTTTGAGCCAAAACTCAAATCGCACATAAATGCCTTTATTACCTCACTTGAAAACGCCCTAAAAAAGACAAATTTAGGCGAACGAGTCCTTGCCAAACTCATAGGCGAGATACAAAGGCATAAAAAGGATTTGGGCAACAAAACCCTAATGCTAGATGAATACAGCAGAATTTATAGGGGACTAATGGGCGAGAATTTAAGGCTGAGTTCTAGCAAGAAAGACTAAAATGGCTTTCTTTTTAAGGCTTTGAAATGCTGTTTAGCATTTAAATGGCTGAAATGGCTTTTAAAAAGTGAAAAATTTAAAGGATAAAAAATGATACCCCCAAAACCCTATATAGCAGCGTGCAAGAAGTGCGGCAAGATAAAAATAATCGCCCCAAAAAGCGATGTTTTAAGCGTTAGCGACATTTGCCCGCGTTGCGATAAATGCGGCG
>CAVJSG010000106.1:0-7023 GCA_963651895.1 Campylobacteraceae bacterium | reverse complement strand
CCGTGAATTTTTTGCATATATTTTTCAAGTTTAAAAAAATGAATGTTTAGTTCAATGTCCTTGTGTGGCTTTAATTTACACTCGTGCGTTTTTGTTTCTTTATTTTCGCAAAAACACAAGCTAGCTTTGTATTTTAAGCTAACATTAGCACTGCCCACACCTTGAATTTTAGGATAAACAAGATAGCCCTTGTAGCACTGATATTTGGCAAGGTAGGCGAACATTTGGTATAAATCACCTTGCGAAATTTCATAATTTTTCCCCGCGTCATCGCTTAAAATTTTCCATTTGGTGTCGGCGATTATGAGCGGCGAATTTTTATCGCTTTTTTTATAAATCACAATGTCAGGCTTGATTTGAAACATATTTTGCCCATCTTTTTGTGCCAAAAATTTAGCTTTTTCTTGCACCTTGACAACGCATTTTCCACCAAGCGATTTTCGCAAGCACCACGCCACAAAGCTTTCAAAAAGCTTATTCATATCAAAAAGCAGGGCAAAGGCACTTTGACTACCTTGATAGGGTAGGAAATTCTTGCGCCTTAAAAAAACCGCACACCACAAAAGCAACAATTCATAGTCCTTAAACCGCTTAAAATTCACGCTTTGGGCGAAGTCTTTATCGATATTTTTACTCGGCGCGATTTCGTCAAAAACAAAACGCGCCTGCAAAATCCGCGCGCTAGTTTTGGCGCTAAAACCCTGCGCGGCGAGCAGCAAAAGCGTGGATTTTATGAGGCGGTTTGGGGCATTATCCGCGCTAAATTCGTCCGCGGCGGTGAAAAATCGCTCTTTGTGGGCGAAATTTTCCCTTAAATTCTCACTAAAAAGCAGTTTGCCCTTTAAAAATCTGCGGTTTTGCTCGCGCGCCACATAATCGCTCTTTAAGCCCCTTTTTATGAGCCTTTCAAGCTCGATTAAAAACATTAGCGCAAAGACTTCGAGTAGGGGCAGATTTTTGGTTGCAAGGCTTGAAATGTGGCTTTGTTTGAAGGGCGAGTCGCGCAGTGTGGCGAGCATTTTTAGCAAAATTTCTTTGGCGGCGGTGACTTTTTCTTGGTTGTTTTCAAAGCCCGCACTTTCGTCTTTTGCGCGAAAGGTTTTTGGCAAAATTTCAAGACAGAATCCGCTTTTTGTTTGGATTAAACCCACGAAATTTCGCGCTTTTAGGCGGTTTTTGCCGTGCGAGTTTAAAAAGATATGATTGCCCTTTTCATCGGCGAAATTTTTAAATTCGGCGAAAATTTTCGCGGCTTTTGCTTGCAAATTTTTGTCGGCTCCGTCATTCTGAGCCGAGCGTAGCGAGTGCGAAGAATCCATTTGTAAATTTTCGGGCGTGGATTCTTCGGTCGCGCTATGCGCTCCCTCAGAATGACGAGTGGCATTTTGCGAATTTTTATCGCCAAAATTCACGCCTCTTAATACCTTGATTATTTCATCCGCGCCAAACGCCTGCCACTCGGCGATGCAAAGGGTTTTAGTTTTCATAAATTTTAGTGAAATTTTCTAAATTCCACGCACTTGGCGGCGTAATGCGATAAATTTTCTTGTCATTATCTAGCAAATCTTCGCTGATTTTCACGCCCAAATCGCCCATCGAAAACGCGCGCACCATCCCATTACCATTCAAAACCGCGTCAATTTTGCCGTAATCATCATAAAAATACTCTTGCAAAAGCGGGATGATTTTCTTGGCAAAAATGCCGCGCAGTTCGTCCAAAGAATTCACGCCCATAAAAAAACTATGCCCGATTTGATGCTCCCTGCCAAGTAAAAATTCGATTCGCTCGTTCATTTTTTCCAGCAATTGTCGCAAATCCACGCCCTCGCACTCCGTGCTAATATCTTTATGTTCGCAATCAGGCATCATCTCCACAAACTCAAATCGCCTGCGCAGCGCGGTGTCAAGCAAAGCTATGCTTCTATCGGCGGTGTTCATCGTGCCGATTATGTAAAGGTTGCTCGGCACGCCAAAGCCCCTGTTGTCGTCAAATTTACGCCCGCTATAAGGCAAACTCACGCGCAGCCCCTCATCGCCCACGCCCCGCGCCCTCTCCGCCGCGCTCGCATTTATGCGCTTACTAGGCTCAATCAGCGTGATAAGCTCGCCCAAAATCTTGCTGATATTGCCGCGGTTTATCTCGTCAATAATGAGAATGTAGGGCTTTTGACTGCCTAGTGCATTTTTGCAAATTTCCTTAAAAATTCCGCCTTTTGTCTTATAAATCATATTTTTGGAATGCTCGACTTCGTTGCCGTTTTCATCGACAAAAATCGGCTTTATCCCCTCCACGAATTCCTCATAAGAAAAACTTTGATGAAAGGTAACGAACTCGATTTGCCCGCTCTCGCGGAATTTGTCAAATTCAGCCTTTGCCTCGCCCCGCTCGCTTGGGATTTTAGCTATCTCGCCGTAAGCGTGCAGAATTTCCAAAGCCCTATTTATAGCGTTATAAGTCTTGCCCGTGCCCGGCGGTCCGTATAAAATTTGATTTAGCGGCGGATTTTTGCTTTCGCCACTTTGTGAATTCCGTGAATTTTCGTTTAAATTTGCCATTTCTTGCTCCTCAATTTTAAAATCCTCTAATGGAATTTGATTAAATTCATTAACCAAATACAAAAAATCCTCCGCGATTTGCTCTTTTATTTTCGCAAAATCCTTGCGCTCGTAATTCTTTATCCACCCTTTACTATCCCTTTCTTTGTCTATTTCATCTGCTAATCTATGCCCATCGGTTGCTCCGCCACTACCTATCAATAGTTCAATTTGTTTTTGCTCTTCTTGGTCGGCGTATCCAAGCCAAATGTATATGCCTCTAGACACTCCAAGTTTTCCGCGCTCTTTTTGATTGACGAAACCATCGCGTATGGTGTCTTTACGATAAAATGCCATAGAACAAGCCTTATCACCTTCCCACACTCCACTAAACAAAGATTGACCAAAATTAAAAGTTGATTCATAGCGCAAAGGTTCTAAAATGGGGTTCATTTTATCTCTAAAATCATTTGTAGATAAACCCCGCACACTTCCCTTTTTTCTCGCCTTATCGACAGCCTCCAAAAATTCTTGGGTAATCTCCAAAAATCTCGCTTTGTCGAATTGCGACTCTGTGAATTTACTTGTCATTTTTTGTCCTTTTAATGTTTTATAGCATTTCAACGCCTTATTTTAAGCTATCTTTGCCAATCTTTGCCAAATCCTCGCCGAATTTTAAATTGTAGTCAAAAATTCACAGCAAAATTCTACCAAAAGTAGTTAATTTCCGCCTTTTAGCCCAAATTTTGCAAACCACAAACTACAAAACCGAGGCTATGAGTTCAAGTGGATTTTTAAACAAAATGCCTGTTTTTTCTTGCTCCAAAGCATTAGAAATCTGCATCCTGCACGCGGAGCATTCGGCGCTTACGATATTTGCGCGAGTCGCCCTTATGTCGGCTGCCTTTTTTGCGCCTACCTGCGAGGCTAGGGCGAAGTGCTCGGTTTGCATACTCACGCCGCCAAAGCCGCAGCAAGCAGAGCGTGCAAGCTCGACTAAATCGAAGTTTGCGCCCAAAAGCGCGCGTGGTTCTTTAAAAACGCCTTGCATTTTGCGCGCGTGGCAGGGGTCGTGGTAGGTTACGCGTAGCTCGCTTTTGCCCTTGCTTTCGAGCCTTTCAAGCAAATTTGTCTCATCATAAAAATACTTTGTCGCCAAGAAAATGCGCTTTGCCACATTTTTCGCGCGCCTTGCCCACTCGCCCTCGCCGTTTAGCTCGAAAAAATGCTCATAATCCACATTTAGCATCGCCGAGCAGGTAGCCTCTGGCACGATGATGGCGTCCAAATTTGCTAGTTTTTGCTCAAAATACGCGATATTTTTTTTCGCAAGGCGCGAAACACTATCAAAATCTCCCGTGAAGTATTGCGGTGCGCCGCAGCAGGATTGACTTTTCATTAAATCCACATTTACTTTTACCTCAGCGGCGATTTTCAAAACCGCGCGCGCCGTTGCGGTGTAGGCGTAGTTTGACAGGCAGCCTACGAAAAGCCCTACACTACGGCTTCCGCCGTTGTCGATAAAGCTTGGCTGGGTGTTTAGAAAGCTTTTTTGCGTAAGAGTAAGTAAAAATCGCCCCTTTTTTATCATCGGCATACTAAATCTCGCCCGCATACCCAAATTTTTGTGAATTTTGCCCCTTTTATCCGCGCTTTCAAAGCTGTCGCGTCCTTGAATTTTAAAGCCGCAGCTTTGAAAAACAAAGCCAAATTTAGCCACTAAATCCATAATTTTTCTATTGCCAAGCAAGGCAAAGGCTAGGCGCTTATACCACGCGATTTTGTAGCGTTTGGCAAGCTCAAAGCGCACGCCCTCAATGGCACTATCCACGCGGATGCTGCTAGGACAGGCATCCACGCAGTTCGTGCATAAAAAGCAGGACTCGAAAATCTTTTTGACATTTTTGTCTAAATTCAGCTCGCCGCCGCGCACAGCAGCGATTAGCTCCAAAAATCCGCGCGGACTCGTGCTTTCATCGGCGTTTATCTCGTGTATGGTGCAGCCGGGCACGCATTTGCCGCATTTCACGCAGGCGTTTGTGATGCTTTCATAACTCATCTCACACCGTCTTTGAGAACACTTTTTTGTCCTCGCTGATGCTTTTCATATATTTGTCAAAGCACATTGCGAGGTTTCTTATGAGTAAAACGCCCGTTTCATTTACTTTTAGTTTAGTTTTTGTTAGCTCGTAAAAGTCGCTATATTCTTTCAAATCTTGCAAATCCTCATCAAAATACTCAAAGAAATTTACGCCAAATTCACGCTCGATTTTTGTAATGTCAAGGGCGAAATTCGCCATAAGCTGCATTATCACAGCCTTTCGCAGCTCATCATCGCTGTTTAAAAGCACGCCGCGCTCAAAGGGCAGCAGCCCCCTATCTATCGCGTTTTCATAGCTTTGCATATCTTTGAAGTTCTGCGCGTAGTGCCTTTGCCCCTCGCCTATGCTCGTAAGCCCCACGCCAAGCAAGTCCGCGCCGCCCTTTGTGGTATAGCCTTGAAAATTTCGGTGCAAGCTGCCGTTTTTCAAAGCCCTGAAAAGCTCGTCATTTGGCTTGGCAAAGTGGTCCATTCCTACCATCTCATAGCCGTTTGCGCTTAAAAACTTCTCGCAAAACTCCAAAATTTCAAGCTTCACATCGGGGCTTGGCAAATCATTTTCGTTGAATTTTCGCATATTTTTTTTCAGCCACGGCACGTGGGCGTAGTTGAAAATCGCAAACCTATCAGGGCTGATTTCAAGCGCCCTTTTCAGCGTGCTTTCAAAGCTCTTTAAGCTCTGAAAAGGCAGCCCGTAAATCAAATCCATATTCACAGAGCCTATGCCGTGCGAGCGCACCATATCCACAGCGTTTTTGGTAAGCTCAAAGGGCTGTATGCGGTGAATTTCCTTTTGCACACGCTCGTCAAAGTCCTGCACGCCAAAGCTTATGCGGTTAAAGCCGTGGCGGGTTAGCACCGCCGTTTGTTCCTCATTTAAAAAACGCGGGTCGATTTCACAGCTGATTTCAGCGTTTTCGTCAAAATTCACAAAAATGCTCTTAATTTTTTGAATAAGCCTATCAAGTTGCGCTGCCGAAAAAAATGTCGGCGTGCCGCCCCCAAAGTGCATTTGCACGACTTTTCGTTTGGTATTTGTTAATTTTTCTAGCAAATCCATTTCCCTAAAAATGTAGCCTAGGTAGCGTTCCTTGTTTTCGTCCTTTGCGGTGTAAATGACATTGCAACCGCAGAAATAACAGGCACTGCGGCAAAATGGCAGGTGAAAGTATAGCGATAAATCCTTGCTTTGCTCGCTTAAAATGCGCACATACTGCTCGTAGGTAAAGGCTGGGCTAAACTCCACAGCCGTAGGATAGCTAGTATATCTTGGTCCTGCCTTTGAGAATTTCACAAAAGCCTTGTAGTCTCGCATTTTGGTTGTCCTTTATTTTGAATTTTTGTGAAAATTTTGTAAATTTTCATCATCGCACTTTTAAATTCGCGTGAATTTTTTGTTGTTTTTTGCCTTAAATTTACTCTCGGTTGCCTTGGCTAGTGGGCTTAGCTTGCGGCGATAAATCAATTTTGCGGCGTTCGGCAGATTTATTTATCTAGCCCACACGCCGCAAAATCGATTTCTCATCCACAATCGTCAGCCCAAGTTAGCGACTTTAAATTAAGCATTTTCCGTGAATTTTAGCGTGAATTTAGCCCAAAATTCACGGAATTTGCCAAAACCACAGCGAAAATTCACGCTTTTTAACGCCAAAATTTACAAATTTACACGCCAAAGCGTGAATTTTCCGTTAAATTTAAATTTAAGGCGCGGATTTTTGATGAGAAATTGATTTGGGCGGGCGAAGGCTAGACTAAAAGCGGCAGCGGTCTGCCGAGCCCACACAAAGCAATTTATCTCAAAAAGCCCCGCCTTGTGAATTTAAACCACAAAAATAGCAAAAATTCACAAAAAAAACGCCAAAAATTTCAATTTTCAAGCTCCCCGCGCTCCCTCATCATCGCCTCCATATCGACAAAAAGGTTCGGATGCTGTTTTTTCACCTTGCTCATCAGCTTGTCGAGGTCAATGTTCATCTCCATCAGCCCGCCCTTTGCCTGCTTTTTTATCTCGTCCATCGCCACGACCCACGCATCGTTGAAGTCAATGGGAATTTGCTGATAAATCGCCTTTTCAAGCCGCAGCTCGAAAGCCTCCCTTTGCAGCCCCCGCAGCCCTTCTAGTAGGTTTTTGAGGCTCGCTATGGACACGAGAGTATGCACGCGCTGGCTCTCATCGATAACAAACCACGGCTCAGGCGCGTCCCAACGCCCACTTTTCAGGCGCAAAGTCTTGCTCTCGCCATCGCTGGCGGTGATTTCAAGCACGGTTTTGTCGTCATTTTTTATGCCAAGCTGCCCCGAAAACTCGTTGATTTTGTCCATCGCACGATTTGAATTTTGCAGATTTTTCACCATTTTTCCTTGTTTTTGGATTTTATTTTATTTTT
>CAVJSG010000105.1:3873-7085 GCA_963651895.1 Campylobacteraceae bacterium | reverse complement strand
CATAATAGTTTGTCAAGCCCCAAAAAATCGATTTATCGCCGCAAGCTAAGCCCGCCAAAAGCCGCAACCAAAGGCAAATTTTTTAAGGAAAATTTATGAATTTACTAAAAGTCAAACCCCTGCAACAAGAATTCCTCGAAAAAATGGGCTTTTCGTGGCACACGGACAAAGACGGCAGCAGCTATATCGCTGACGAGCTAGTGTGTGTGAGTGCAAACGAGGCAAACGCCTACTACGCCGCGGCTAACGAGCTTTACGATATGTTCATAGCCGCCGCGCAAAATGTCATCGACAACGAGCGCTTTGCCGAGCTTGGCGTGCCGTTTAGCCTAGTGGATGCCATAAAAATGAGCTGGGAAAACGAGGTGCATTGGCACTTGTATGGGCGTTTTGATTTGGCGGGCGGGCTGGATGGCAAGCCCATAAAGCTCATAGAATTCAACGCGGACACGCCCACGGCGCTTTTTGAGACGGCGATTTTGCAGTGGGCGTTGCTGAAACAAAATGAAATGAACGAGCAGCAGCAGTTTAACAGCCTCTATGAGAGCCTAATGGATAATTTCAAACGCCTTATCACGCTGGATGCGAGCGTGGAGGACTTTGCGCGGCTTTACAAGGGCTGGAAAATTTTGTTTTCAAGCCTTGCAAATGACGAGGATGCGCTCACTACGCGCCTTTTGGAGCATATAGCCCGCGAGGCTGGCTTTGAGACGGCGTTTTCTTACATTGACGAGGTTGAGTTTTCGCCGCAGGGCATTTTCAAGGACGGCGTGAATTTCGAATACCTTTTCAAGCTCATCCCTTGGGAGAGCATAGCCATAGACGAGGGCGAGCTGGCTGTGCTTTTAACGCAGATAATGAAAAATCAAAAGGCGATTATCTTAAATCCCGCCTACACCTTGCTTTTTCAAAGTAAGGGCATACTCAAAGTCCTGTGGGAGCTTTATCCAAACCACCCACTACTGCTTGAAACCGCCGAAAAACCGCTGAAAAACAAAAAATGCGTGCGAAAGCCCGTTTTTGGCAGAGAGGGCGCAAATGTCGCTATCATCGAGGCTGAGGGCAAATCTAGCTTTGAGACACAAGGCGATTACGGCAATGAAAAAATGATTTATCAAGAGTTTGTTGAGTTTAACGCCCATAAAAACGAGCTTTATCAAGCAGGCGTTTTCTTTGCGTTCGAGGGCTGTGGGCTGGGCTTTCGCAAGGGCGGGCTGGTGCTTGATAACTACGCGAAATTCGTGGGGCATATCATAAAAAATTAGCGATGAAATGGGTTTTGAATTTTGGCTAAAATGCGCGAAAATGTTTGGAAAATTTGATTAAATTTAGCGAAAACGCTTAAAAATTCGAGTAAAAATAGCAAAAAATGCTTAAAAAATTCAGCTAAAAGGAGCGAAAATGAAAAAGCTAAAAATAGTCTGTTTGGATGCGGCAACGCTTGGAAACGCCGATTTGAGCGCGTTTAGAGACTTTGGCGACTTTGTAAGCTACGAGCTAACGCCCAAGGACAAGGTCGTGGAGCGCTTGCAGGGCGCGGATGTGGCTATGGTAAATAAGGTCGTGCTCGATGAGGCGGTGCTTGACGCCACAAATTTGCGCCTCATCCTTGAAACCGCCACAGGCACGAACAATATCGCCGTGGCATATGCTGAGAAAAAGGGCATCGCGGTGAGAAATGTCGCGGGCTACTCCACGCAAAGCGTTACGCAGCATACCTTTGCGCTGCTTTTTGCCTTTCTCAACGAACTCATTTATTATGATAAATTCACCAAAAGCGGCAAGTGGTGCGAGAGTGCGATTTTCACGGATTTTTCGCGCCCCACGGCGACTCTGGCTGGCAAGAACTACGGCATCATAGGGCTTGGGGCGATAGGAAAGGAAGTAGGCAAGGTGGCGCGGGCTTTTGGAGCGAGCGTCTTTTACTACTCTACCTCTGGGGCAAACTCAAATGCTGAATTTACAAGGCTTAGCCTCGATGAGCTTTTGACAAAATGCGATGTCATCAGCATCCACGCGCCATTAAACGACAAAACACGCGATTTGATAGGGGAAAAAGAGCTAAATTTACTCAAAGATAGCGCAATTCTCATCAATGTAGGGCGCGGAGGCATTGTAAATGAAGCACAGCTAGCACTCGTGCTGGATAAAAAGCCCTTTCGCGCGGCGTTAGATGTGCTTGAAAGCGAGCCGATGCGTGCAAATCATCCGTTGCTTGGCATAAAAAACAAGCAAAACCTCATCATCACCCCACACATAGCCTTTGCGAGCGAGGAATCAATGGCAAGGCTCGTAAAAATGGTGTTTGAAAACTTGGTGCAGTGGAGCAAAAATGCTTGAAAATTTGGCGAAAACACTTGAAAATTTCGGTAGGGGGGCGAAAATGCGCTTTAAATTTGCAAAAATGAGCGAAAATTCTGCGAAAATTCGGCAAAATAGTGCCAAAAATTTTACAAAAGGGGGCGAAAATGGCGAGTGAGCATAGTTTTGATATAAGTGGCGCTGTGGATGTGCAAGAGCTGAAAAATGCTTTGGAGCAGGCGAAAAAAGAGCTTGAAAGCCGCTATGATTTCAAGGGCGTGAGCGCGGAATTTGCGCTGAGTGAAAGGGACAGCGTTTTTACGCTAAGCAGTTCAAGCGAAGCTAAAATCGAGCCTTTAAAGGACATACTCGTCTCAAAGCTCATAAAACGCGGTATCAACGCCGCAGCCATAAAGGAGCAAAGCCGCAGCAGCGGGGCTATGACGCGCCTAACGCTAAAAGTAAATGACAGCATAGACGCCGACAATGCCAAGAAAATCAACAAGGCTATAAAAGACAGCAAACTAAAAGTAAATTCGCAAATTCGCGGAGATGAAATTCGCGTAAGCGCAAAGCAAATAGACGACTTGCAAGCGGTAATGAAGCTAGTAAAAGAGCTAAATTTGGAGCTAAATATAAGCTTTAAAAATTTGAAGTAGCTTTTGGGCTTTGAAGTTTTTGCGTATTTTGCGAAATTTAAATGCAGGCTTAAATTTGCGTGAATTTTTGGGCGTTTTTGTGTAAATTTGGCTTTGTGAATTTTTGGATTTTTTGTGGATTTTGGTTTGTTGAGAATGTGTGAATTGTTACACCACAGCTTTTTTTGAGTGTGGATTGCCACGATTTTACTAATTCACACTTGCAAAATCTCGCAATGACGGCGTAAGCGCGAATTTTTACCTCACTTGTGA
>CAVJSG010000105.1:0-3863 GCA_963651895.1 Campylobacteraceae bacterium | reverse complement strand
AAAAAATTTGTTTAAAAATTTACAAAATTCCACTTTAAAAACGCCAAAATCAAGGCATTTTCGTAAATTTAACGCAAAAATTCACGCAATTCACACCAAACTCCACAAAAACACCCAAATTCTACTTATCAAACTGCGAAATTCTTATGTCGCCGTGTCCTAGATAATTAAAAAGTTTCGCCTCCAAATCCCGCGGATTCATCCCCTCGGCTATGCTTTTAATGCCCTCTGTGATGACGATTTGTTCTTTCACATAATCCATCCCGTTTGCTTTGATTTTACTGCCCCAAGGTGCAAAAAGCGCGTAGCAGCCAAAAATCCCCGTAACCGTTGCGGTAAAGGCGCCGGCGATTCCCAAAGCCATTTCTTGCGGATTATCAAGCTTTTGCAGCGCAAGCATCAGCCCCAAAACCGCGCCCACAAGCCCCATAGTAGGGCAGGTTTCGCCAAAGCGCGACCAGTATTCGCCCGCCTCTTTGTAGTGCTCTTCAAGCTGCTCGGTTTGAATCTCCATCGAGTCCTTTATCTCGTCCCAACTCTTGCCATCCACAAGCATCATCAGCGAGCTTTTAAGGAATTCGTTTTCGATTTCAGGGGTTTTGCTCTCCAACGCCAAAAGCCCGTCCCGCCGCGCTATGACGGAGAATTCCACAATCTGCGCTATGCGCTCGCTTAAATTTACCTTAGCCCCCACGAATGCGACTTTGAGTTCCTTAAATGCCGCTTTGACAGCCTTTTTGTGTGAAGCCGTCATAGCGCAAAAGCCTGCTGTGGGGATGACGATGAGCACGGAGCTTATGTGGATGACGTGTAGCGGGTTGCCGCCCTCCAAGATGTCGCCTATGGAGATACTCGCAGTCGCCATAATCATACCTAAAATAGTAGTTAAATCCATTTTCTTTCCTTTTAATCGCCTTTTTGTAGGGCTTTGCGGCGGCTTTAAATGCGCAAAATCCCTAAATTTAAGCTATTTTACAGCTAAAATTCACTAAAATTCTTAAATTTAAGCATTTTGCCACGCAAAATCGCCAAATTTTTCTTAAATTCAAGCATTTTCGCCGCCCAAAGCTCGCCAAAATCCTAAAAATTCACGCTCGCTTTGCTTTAAAGCCGCCCAAACGCCCTAAAAATAGTCTATTTCAGCTCGCCCCAAGTCTTTGCCACATTTGAACTCGTCTTTAAATTTAGCTTTAATTTTACAACATTTTCCATAATATCTCGTGAATTTTTCGCAAAATTTTCAAGCATTTCATCACGCACCTCAAAAATGAGCTCATCGTGGATTTGCAAAATCAGCCTTTTGTTTTCGTCCAAAAGCGGCGAAATTTCAAGCATTGCAAGCTTTATGATGTCCGCAGCAGAGCCTTGCAGCACTGAATTCACGCTTTCGCGCTCATAAGCAGCTTTTAGCATCGCGCTCGCGTTTTCAAAGTCAAAATATCGCCTGCGCCCCAAAAGCGTGCTGACAAAGCCGTTTTTGTGCGCACCCTCTTTCACGCGCTCAAAATAGCTTTTTATGCTCGTAAAATTGCTAAAATACCGCTCTATATACTCTTTCGCAAGGGCTGGGGAGATTTTTAAATTTGCACTCAAAGTCTTAAAGCCCATCCCATAAATAAGCCCGAAATTTATGCTTTTGGCTATGCTTCGCGTTTCATAATTGCTCTCGCCAAATATCATCACAGCCGTGCGCGCGTGGATGTCCGCGTCCTCAGCAAAGGCTTGCAAAAGCTTTTCATCCTCGCTAAAATGCGCGAGCATCCTAAGCTCGATTTGCGAGTAATCAAGGCTCAAAAAACTAAACCCCTCGCGCGCCACAAAGCAGGACTTGTAGTCCTTGGCGTATTGTCCGTGGGCGGGGATGTTTTGCAAATTTGGATTGTTGCTTGAAAGCCTGCCCGTAGCCGTGCCCGTTTGCAAAAAATTCGAGTAAATGCGTGAGTATTCGTCCCTTTGGGCGAGCTTTAAAAGCGGCTCGCAGTAGGTAGAATAAAGCTTGGCAAGCTCCCTGTAAGCAAGCAGTTTAGGCACTATTGCGTGCTTGTCAAGTAGCTCATTTAGCACCTTTTCGTCAGTCGAAAAAACGCCACTTTTGCCCTTTTTGCCGCTAGGAAGCCCAAGTTTGACGAACAAAATTTCGCCCACTTGCTTTGGCGAATTTAAATTAAATTTATCATCCGCAAGGGCGTAAATTTCATCACTCAAAGCCCTTATGTCCTTTGAAAAGCTTTGCATTAGGGCGTTTAGGCGGTGCGTGTCAAGGCAAATGCCGTTTTTTTCCATATCCATAATGATTTTTATGAAAGGAAATTCGAGTTTTTGGGCGAGTTCAAGAATTTGGGCTTCTAAATTTTTCACAAAATAAAGATAAAATTTTAAGGTAATGTAAGCGTCCTCAGCCGCGTATTTAGCGGCGTTTTCAAGGGCTACGGCGGCAAAATTCGCCCCCTTTGGCACGACTTGCTCGAATTTAATTGTGTCGTAGTCAAAAAGCCGCTTTGCCAAATCGTCCATATTTACGCGCTTTGAGGGGTTTGCAAGCCAAGCTAAAATCATAGTGTCAGCGTATTTCGCAGGCATTTGCAGCCCAAAATTATGCTGCACGATTTTAAAGTCAAATTTGAGATTATGCCCCACCACAAAGCCCCTGAAAATCGCCTCCACAGCGGCTTTGGCAGCCTCTTTTGAAATTTGCTTTGGCGCACCTATGTAGCTGTGTGCGAGCGGCACATAGTAGGCTTCGATTTCATTTAGCGCGAATGAAAAGCCCACTATATCGGCGTTTGCTTCAAGTCCTGTGGTTTCGGTATCAAATGCCACGAGCGTGTCGGCGTTTATATTTTGCAAAAGCCTGAAAAGCTCGTTTTCATCGGTAATTAAAGTGGCTTTAAAGCCTAAATTTTTGCCGTTTTGTAAATTTTGTGAATTCTGTGAATTTTGGGGGCTTTGCGGGGCGGATTTTAGCTTTTTCAAAAGCGCGTTTAGCTCGTAATTTTGCAAGATATCAAGCACCTTTAAAAGCGGCTCGGTGTCGCTAAATTCAGCCTTTGCGAGCAAATTTGAAACATCGAGGCTATCATAAAGCGTGGCGAGTTTTTTGCTCAAAAAGGCGTTGTTTTTATCCGCGGCGAGTAAATTTTTGCTGCGTTCGTTGCGGATGAAAAGCAGATTTTCATAAATGTCCTCCAAGCTGCCAAACTCGTCTAGCAGGGCTTTTGCGCCCTTTGCGCCTATGCCTTTAACCCCAGGTATATTGTCCGCGCTGTCGCCGCAAAGTGCGAGAAAATCGATGATTTGCGATGGTTTTACGCCGTATTTTGCCACGCAGCCAGCCTCGTCATAGTCGTTTTTGGAGATGGGGCTGTAAATGCTGACCTTGCCGTCCTTTATAAGCTGATACAAGTCCTTATCCTGCGTGATGATGCGCACGAAAATGTCCTTGTTTTCGCAGTGCCGCACCAGCGAGGCGATGACATCGTCTGCCTCATATCCCTGCGCGGAGTGGGCGCAAAAGCCCATTTTTTCTATCATTTCTATGCAAACAGGAATTTGCTCCAAAAGCTCATCCGGCGGGGCTTGGCGGTTGCTTTTATAATTGCTATCAAGCTCGGCGCGAAAACTCTTGCCCTTGCTATCGAGCGCAAACACTATGTAATCGCTCTCGTAGTCCTTTTTTAGCGTGTAGATGAAGTTTGCAAAGCCAGCCACCATACCGCTAGCCTTGCCAGAGCTTGTTTTAAAGCCCTTTAAGGCATAAAAAAGCCTGAAAAAAAAGCCAAAGGTGTCGATGATGGTGAGGGTTTTTTGGGATTTCATAGTTTCCATAGGGCGACTTTTTTGAAAAATTTGAGAGATTATATAAA
>CAVJSG010000104.1:1336-7212 GCA_963651895.1 Campylobacteraceae bacterium | reverse complement strand
CATCAAATTCGTTCAAAAAATTCAAATTTAAAGTATATTTTTGCGGCAAGGAAATATCATCATATAAATTCGCCTCTTTTAAAAGCAACAAATAGTTTTTTTGCACCTCGTTTAAAATGTCCAAATGCTCGTTGTAAGTGGCGTAATAATCACTATTTTTAAGCGTCTCAATGCCCTTGTTTTCGATGGCGAGTTCCTTAAAAAAAGAAAAAAGATAGTCGTTGTTTTTCAAAAAGGCAAAAAACTCGCTAGAAATGCCAAGTTTGCGCTCCAAATCCTTGCTTTTCGCGCAAGCCTTTTGCATCAAAAGCAAGCTCTCATAGGCGCTCGCCCTGCACCCCACGCCTACGCACAGGCACTGCAAAAACTCAGCCACGCTCAAAGCCTTATCTAGCAGGGCGTTGCTCGCAAGCGCGTTCTCGTAAAATTCGCGCACCTTTCTAGCCGTGGCAAAGACGAAAAGCCGCATTTTCACTCGCCTACGATGAGGTTAAATTCAAAAAAACCTATGGTGTTTTCGTCTTTTTCTAGCCTTAATTTTAGTTGCCAGCGTCCTTTTTCTAGGCTTGGCAGGGTGGTGCTAAAAATGCTAGTGTCGATTTTATCGGTATTTGAATTTTGGGCTAAAATAGTGGGTGTTTGGGCGTTTGCTTGAATTTCATTTAATGAAAGCTGCTGATTTTGCTCGCTTGTGTGTGGGCGGGTGAGTAAGAGTGTGGATTTTAAGCCGCTTGTGCTTAAATTTGCCTTTGAAAAAATGCTAAATTCAAGGTTTTGGGCTGAATTTACCTCGTAAAAGGGGCGGTTTTTGGCGTCAAATTTGGGGGCTAAATTTAAATTTAAGTCGAAATTTTGCTTGAAATTCGCATCTTGGATTTGGATTTTGTTAAAGTCGTTATCAACTTGCTGATACTTTTGCAAATAAGCATCGTCCTCATAGACGGGGTAGTCGAGTGAAAAAACGATGGTAGCAACGCAAGCGGCAACTATGGCAAAAAGCGAAAGTAAAATGCCGTAGGGCCAAAATGTTTTGCGGCTTCGGGGCGAATTTGCTGAATTTTGGGCTAAATTTGTCTTTAAATTCACGGGATTTTGCGAATTTAACGCCGCTGTTTGGGCTGAATTTTGTGAATTTTTTGCGAAATTCACGGAATTTTTGGTGTTTTTCATATCTTTTTCCTTTTTGTGCGGCGGCTGAAAAAATAAAGCAAAGCCACGCAGATGACGCCGTAAAAGACGATTTTGATGATATTCATAGTTTGGCGGTTGGCGTTGCCTACGGAGGTGGCGAGGGCGATATTTTCGTGCGTGGCGATGGTGTCGGCAAAGTCCGCGTAGCCATTAAAGAGCGCGGCGGCGTAGTTTGGGTTTTTCTGCCCCAAAAGCGGATACACCGAGCTTTCAAGTACTTTTTGGGCGATTTTTTCAGCCTCATTTGGCGCGAAAATGCCCACACTTTGCACCTTGATTTTCTTATCTTTTAGCGACATTACGAAAAGCAAATAAGGCTCGTTTAGGCTTTGGGCTAAATTTAAAAGCTCGTCAAGGCTTTGATGACTCACGCCCAAGGCTAGGCTAATGCCGCTTTTTAATTTTAGCTCAGTGCCGATTTCATCGAGCCTCGCGGCGGCTTCGGGCTTTAAAATGCCCTCGTTTATGAGGATGAATTTTTTGTCGCTAAATTCAGTCGCGAGATTTTGGGTGGGGTTGAATTCGGCTGAATTTTGTGAATTTTTTGTTGAATTTTGGTTTAAATTCACGGAATTTTCAGCCAAATTTTGAGCAAAAATGGGGTTTAAAAAAAGCAAAGCGGCGATTAAACCGCTTTGCAAAAGCCTTTTTACCATAGTCAGCCCGCCAAATTTACAAAAAAATTCACGCTACGAACCATCATTTAGCCTATGAAAAGATGATTATCACTCAGCACAGACCACGCCGTTACGACAGCTGAGATGACAAGACCTATGATGATGAGGTATTCTAACGCCTTATTCATTTGCGCCCCCTTTGATGATGATATGCTCGCTACGCTTTGAGCCCTCGGCACTGCCGCCCCAAAACTTCGCGCCCATTTTGACTTCGTTGGGCTTTTCAAAGCTGTAAGGTGCTTGCATCACGCCTTGCTGCGTCTTTATGCCCCAAATGGTAAGCCCGGCGAGTATCGACAGCAGCAGCACTGTGGCGATTAGCATACCCGTTACTCCGTTTAGTGCGAAAACGCATCGTTTTGTATTTTCCATTACTGCCCCCTTAAAGAATTCACATACTCGCTGACAGCTTCTTTTTGAATGTCGTTGAGTATGTTTTCGTCAAATTTCGGCATAGAGCCGATGAAGCCGTTTTTGCCTGTGTTTAGGATGTCTATGGTGAAGGCTGCTGAGCCGTATTTGGTCAAATCCCCAGCCATAGGCTCGCTGCCATCAACCCTGCTCGTGCCGTCCTTTTGATGACAAGCTATGCAAAATTCCTCAAACACAAGCTCGCCGTAGCTTGCTTGGCTAGGATTTTTCGTCTTTTTAAGTGCCGAAATTCGCTCAGCCACATAAGCCACGACAGCATTTATGTCCTCTTCGCTAGTAAGCCCTAGCTCAGCCGCGCTGCTCATCACGCCCAAGGGTGAGTTGCCCTTGGTGCCGTTTTTGACGACATCCTTGATGGCTTCCTCGCTGCCCCAAGTGGTTAAGTCGCGGGCTTTGCCACCCATTCCATCTGCGGTAAGTCCGTGGCAGGGGGCGCATTGCACTAGGAACAAATTTTGCCCCATTGCGATTTTCTCATCTTGGCTTAAATTTGCGAATTTTTGCGCAAATTTCGCGTTGTGCGCGGCGACTTCCTCGTTATACTCGCCCACTTGCGAGTAGGAATTTAGCGGATAGCCAAGCAAGAAATACCACAGCATCCACACTATGGCGAGAAAGAAAATCACCAGCCAGCCCACAGGCACGGGGTTTTCATACTCGCCTATGCCGTCCCAAGAATGCTCGCTTAAATTTGCGGCTTCTTTTTTTACCTTCATCTGCGCAAACATCCTAGCCACCACTACTAGCGTGATGAGGATGATGAGCGCGGCACCGATTAGGGATAATAAATTCACATTATCCTGTAAATTTAACCACTCCATTACTTGCTCCTTTGTTCTAAAACCTTGTCGTTGATTTCATCATCAAGTGCGAGTTTGGCGTATTTTTCATAGTCTCGCCTGCCCTTTTTCTCGCTCCTATAAAGATGAAACCAATAAGCATACAAAACCACCACCATAAAGCACACGAGCGCGAAGTAGCCATAGCCCTGAAAGGCTTCCCACTGCTCTTTGGTAATAGCACCTAAAAACTCGCTCATCGCGCGCCCCTATTTCAAGCTGTTTAAATAGGCGATTAAGGCTACTATTTCCTTAATCTCGCCTCGCTCAAAGGCAGCCTTGACTTGCGCATCCTTCATAGCCTCCACTATGGGCGCGGCTTCGGCTTTGATTAAATTCAAAGCCTCCTCGCCCCAAGCACCAAGCGGAGTTTGCCCCTCGACATCATAAGGCACATTAAAGACTTTCTTAACCGTCAGTGCCTCAGCGTAAGCCGTTTCTATGTCGGCGTTTTTCTTAAAGATATGCTTGTAGGCAGGCATTATCGAGCTTGGCACCACTGACTTGGGGTCTAGCATATGATTTTCGTGCCAATCTGTCGTGCGGTAGTTTCCCACGCGCGCTAAATCCGGTCCCGTGCGCTTTGAACCCCACAAAAATGGGCGGTCATAAGCAAATTCACCGCTCTTTGAGTAAGCACCATACCTATCCGTCTCACTTTTGAAAGGGCGGATGAGTTGAGAGTGGCAGGCGTTACAGCTTTCGTTGATATACACTTGCCTGCCCGCAAGTTGCAAAACACTATAAGGCTTTTTGCCCTCTATGGGTCTTGCGTTGTTCGCAAAATCAGGCAGAACCTCAACCACGCCAGCATAAGCGATGACGACAAAAACCGCCACAGCAAAGAAAAAGGGATTTTTTTCTAACCAAGCAAACATCGTATCCTCCTTTATGCTGCCATAGGTGAAGCGTTTGCGGGCTCTTTGTCAAGCACCTTGCCGCTTGAAATTGATTTGATGATGTTATAAACAAACATCAAAAAGCCTAGCACATAGAGCGTGCCGCCGATGGCGCGTATGACATAGTAGGGTATCATCGCATCCACGGTGTCTATGAAGCTGTAAAGCAGGTTGCCATACTCATCAGTAGCCCGCCACATCATACCTTGCGTGATGCCAGCTATCCACATTGATGAGAAATAAAGCACTATGCCTGTGGTTTGTATCCAAAACTGCCATTCCATAAGGCTTTTGCTGTAAAGTTCCCTTTTGAAAAGGCGCGGCGTCATATGATAAAGTGCCGCCATAGTCATAAAGCCCACCCAGCCAAGCGTGCCATCGTGCACGTGTCCGGGTATCCAGTCTGTAAAGTGCGCGAGGGCATTGACGGATTTTATGGATAAAATGGGACCCTCTAAGGTTGAGAACATATAAAAAGTCGAGGCTAGAATCATAAATTTAATGAGCGGACTCGTGCGAAGCTGCTCCCACTCGCCTTTCATCGTAAGCAAAATGTTTATCGCAGAACCCCAGCTAGGCAGGATTAAAACCACAGAGAAAATCGAACCCATAGTCTGCATCCAATCAGGCACTGTGGAGTAGATAAGATGGTGTCCGCCAGCCCACAAATAAACGAACATTAGTCCCCAAAAGGCAAACAGCGAGAGTTTGTAGCTAAAAATGGGCTGTCCGCTTTCTTTTGGCAGGAAATAATAAATTTGCGCGATAATGCCCACGGTAAAGACGAAAGCAACGGCATTGTGCCCATACCACCACTGCACCAAGGCGTCATTTGTGCCAGCATACATAGAAACGCTGTGCCACCAATTGCCCAAGCCACCGCTTACGAAGTAGGTAGGAACTGCCATATTGTTGAAAAGATAGAGCATTGCTATGCCTAAAAATGTCGCTATGTAATACCACACGGATATGTAAAGCGTTTTTTCGCGGCGAATGCCTATGAGACCGAAAATGCTAACGCCCCAAAGCACCCAAACAAGCACCACGAGTATATCAAGGGGCCATTCAAGCTCGGCATACTCTTTTGAGGTAGAAACCCCCGCAAAGAGCGTGATGACGGCAACCACCATCAAAAGCATATACAGCCAAAAGTGAAGCCGCCCAATAAACATCAAAAAGCCCGACTCCGCCATACTGACTTTTAGCACCCTCTGCCCTATGTAATACCAAGTCGCCCAAATGCCCGAAAGCATAAAGCCGAAAATCACACCCGAAGTGTGCAGCGGGCGCAGGCGCGAAAAGGTGCCATACTCGCCGGCGAGGTAGTTTAGCTCAGGAAACGCCATCTGAAAGGCTATAAGCGCACCTATAACCATACCGACAACGCCAAACAATATCGTAGCAAACATAAAAAGCTTTGCCACGCGGTAATCATAGCTTAACGAATTGCTAGGATTCATCGACTCTCCTTTGAAGTGAATTTTATAAAGCGTATTATATGATAAATTTTTGCTTTTTTTGCTTAAAGTTTTCTTTAATGATAAAATTTATTGATAAAATTTTTACAAGCCATTAAATTTTGGACTAAATTTGAGTAAATTTTGGATAAATTTAAGGAAAAATTTGCATTAGCTTGGGGAAATTTGGGCGAATTTGGGGGAAATTTAACTAAATTTAGTGGGGATTTAGCGAGTTTTAATGGATGGTTCTTTTCCAAATGTGCTGAATTCTGTATAAATTTTGTATGCGATTAATGTATGGTTGCAAATGAAGTATAAAAAATAGGACAATGTGTCATTGCGGACAAAAAACCTACTTACATTCGCAAAGTCTCACAC